>NZ_JBLZPT010000049.1:2351-4461 GCF_049199985.1 Pseudomonas kitaguniensis | reverse complement strand
CTTCTGAAAATAATCACTTGACAGCAAATGAGGCTGCTGTAGAATGCGCGCCTCGGTTGAGACGAAAGATCTTAACCAACCGCTCTTTAACAACTGAATCAAGCAATTCGTGTGGGTGCTTGTGGAGTCAGACTGATAGTCAACAAGATTATCAGCATCACAAGTTACTCCGCGAGAAATCAAAGATGTAACCAACGATTGCTGAGCCAAGTTTAGGGTTTCTTAAAAACCCAAAGATGTTTGAACTGAAGAGTTTGATCATGGCTCAGATTGAACGCTGGCGGCAGGCCTAACACATGCAAGTCGAGCGGTAGAGAGAAGCTTGCTTCTCTTGAGAGCGGCGGACGGGTGAGTAATGCCTAGGAATCTGCCTGGTAGTGGGGGATAACGTTCGGAAACGGACGCTAATACCGCATACGTCCTACGGGAGAAAGCAGGGGACCTTCGGGCCTTGCGCTATCAGATGAGCCTAGGTCGGATTAGCTAGTTGGTGAGGTAATGGCTCACCAAGGCGACGATCCGTAACTGGTCTGAGAGGATGATCAGTCACACTGGAACTGAGACACGGTCCAGACTCCTACGGGAGGCAGCAGTGGGGAATATTGGACAATGGGCGAAAGCCTGATCCAGCCATGCCGCGTGTGTGAAGAAGGTCTTCGGATTGTAAAGCACTTTAAGTTGGGAGGAAGGGCAGTTACCTAATACGTGATTGTTTTGACGTTACCGACAGAATAAGCACCGGCTAACTCTGTGCCAGCAGCCGCGGTAATACAGAGGGTGCAAGCGTTAATCGGAATTACTGGGCGTAAAGCGCGCGTAGGTGGTTTGTTAAGTTGGATGTGAAATCCCCGGGCTCAACCTGGGAACTGCATTCAAAACTGACTGACTAGAGTATGGTAGAGGGTGGTGGAATTTCCTGTGTAGCGGTGAAATGCGTAGATATAGGAAGGAACACCAGTGGCGAAGGCGACCACCTGGACTAATACTGACACTGAGGTGCGAAAGCGTGGGGAGCAAACAGGATTAGATACCCTGGTAGTCCACGCCGTAAACGATGTCAACTAGCCGTTGGGAGCCTTGAGCTCTTAGTGGCGCAGCTAACGCATTAAGTTGACCGCCTGGGGAGTACGGCCGCAAGGTTAAAACTCAAATGAATTGACGGGGGCCCGCACAAGCGGTGGAGCATGTGGTTTAATTCGAAGCAACGCGAAGAACCTTACCAGGCCTTGACATCCAATGAACTTTCTAGAGATAGATTGGTGCCTTCGGGAACATTGAGACAGGTGCTGCATGGCTGTCGTCAGCTCGTGTCGTGAGATGTTGGGTTAAGTCCCGTAACGAGCGCAACCCTTGTCCTTAGTTACCAGCACGTAATGGTGGGCACTCTAAGGAGACTGCCGGTGACAAACCGGAGGAAGGTGGGGATGACGTCAAGTCATCATGGCCCTTACGGCCTGGGCTACACACGTGCTACAATGGTCGGTACAGAGGGTTGCCAAGCCGCGAGGTGGAGCTAATCCCAGAAAACCGATCGTAGTCCGGATCGCAGTCTGCAACTCGACTGCGTGAAGTCGGAATCGCTAGTAATCGCGAATCAGAATGTCGCGGTGAATACGTTCCCGGGCCTTGTACACACCGCCCGTCACACCATGGGAGTGGGTTGCACCAGAAGTAGCTAGTCTAACCCTCGGGAGGACGGTTACCACGGTGTGATTCATGACTGGGGTGAAGTCGTAACAAGGTAGCCGTAGGGGAACCTGCGGCTGGATCACCTCCTTAATCGACGACATCAGCTGCTCCATAAGTTCCCACACGAATTGCTTGATTCATTGAAGAAGACGATAGAAGCAGCTTTAAGCTCCACGCTGATAGCTCAACGCTAACAGTCACGCGCTCGAAATTGGGTCTGTAGCTCAGTTGGTTAGAGCGCACCCCTGATAAGGGTGAGGTCGGCAGTTCGAATCTGCCCAGACCCACCAATTTTGTATGGGGCCATAGCTCAGCTGGGAGAGCGCCTGCCTTGCACGCAGGAGGTCAACGGTTCGATCCCGTTTGGCTCCACCATTAACTGCTTCTGCTGTTAGAGTTTAGAAATGAATATTCCGGTGTG
>NZ_JBLZPT010000049.1:0-2254 GCF_049199985.1 Pseudomonas kitaguniensis | reverse complement strand
GGGTGACTGCGTACCTTTTGTATAATGGGTCAGCGACTTATTTTCAGTGGCGAGCTTAACCGAATAGGGGAGGCGTAGCGAAAGCGAGTCTTAATAGGGCGTCTAGTCGCTGGGAATAGACCCGAAACCGGGCGATCTATCCATGGGCAGGTTGAAGGTTGGGTAACACTAACTGGAGGACCGAACCGACTACCGTTGAAAAGTTAGCGGATGACCTGTGGATCGGAGTGAAAGGCTAATCAAGCTCGGAGATAGCTGGTTCTCCTCGAAAGCTATTTAGGTAGCGCCTCATGTATCACTGTAGGGGGTAGAGCACTGTTTCGGCTAGGGGGTCATCCCGACTTACCAAACCGATGCAAACTCCGAATACCTACAAGTGCCGAGCATGGGAGACACACGGCGGGTGCTAACGTCCGTCGTGAAAAGGGAAACAACCCAGACCGTCAGCTAAGGTCCCAAAGTTATGGTTAAGTGGGAAACGATGTGGGAAGGCTTAGACAGCTAGGAGGTTGGCTTAGAAGCAGCCACCCTTTAAAGAAAGCGTAATAGCTCACTAGTCGAGTCGGCCTGCGCGGAAGATGTAACGGGGCTCAAACCATACACCGAAGCTACGGGTATCACTTAGGTGATGCGGTAGAGGAGCGTTCTGTAAGCCTGTGAAGGTGAGTTGAGAAGCTTGCTGGAGGTATCAGAAGTGCGAATGCTGACATGAGTAACGACAATGGGTGTGAAAAACACCCACGCCGAAAGACCAAGGTTTCCTGCGCAACGTTAATCGACGCAGGGTTAGTCGGTCCCTAAGGCGAGGCTGAAAAGCGTAGTCGATGGAAAACAGGTTAATATTCCTGTACTTCTGGTTATTGCGATGGAGGGACGGAGAAGGCTAGGCCAGCTTGGCGTTGGTTGTCCAAGTTTAAGGTGGTAGGCTGAGATCTTAGGTAAATCCGGGATCTTAAGGCCGAGAGCTGATGACGAGTTGTCTTTTAGACGACGAAGTGGTTGATGCCATGCTTCCAAGAAAAGCTTCTAAGCTTCAGGTAACCAGGAACCGTACCCCAAACCGACACAGGTGGTTGGGTAGAGAATACCAAGGCGCTTGAGAGAACTCGGGTGAAGGAACTAGGCAAAATGGCACCGTAACTTCGGGAGAAGGTGCGCCGGTGAGGGTGAAGGACTTGCTCCGTAAGCTCATGCCGGTCGAAGATACCAGGCCGCTGCGACTGTTTATTAAAAACACAGCACTCTGCAAACACGAAAGTGGACGTATAGGGTGTGACGCCTGCCCGGTGCCGGAAGGTTAATTGATGGGGTTAGCTAACGCGAAGCTCTTGATCGAAGCCCCGGTAAACGGCGGCCGTAACTATAACGGTCCTAAGGTAGCGAAATTCCTTGTCGGGTAAGTTCCGACCTGCACGAATGGCGTAACGATGGCGGCGCTGTCTCCACCCGAGACTCAGTGAAATTGAAATCGCTGTGAAGATGCAGTGTATCCGCGGCTAGACGGAAAGACCCCGTGAACCTTTACTATAGCTTTGCACTGGACTTTGAATTTGCTTGTGTAGGATAGGTGGGAGGCTTTGAAGCGTGGACGCCAGTTCGCGTGGAGCCAACCTTGAAATACCACCCTGGCAACTTTGAGGTTCTAACTCAGGTCCGTTATCCGGATCGAGGACAGTGTATGGTGGGTAGTTTGACTGGGGCGGTCTCCTCCTAAAGAGTAACGGAGGAGTACGAAGGTGCGCTCAGACCGGTCGGAAATCGGTCGTAGAGTATAAAGGCAAAAGCGCGCTTGACTGCGAGACAGACACGTCGAGCAGGTACGAAAGTAGGTCTTAGTGATCCGGTGGTTCTGTATGGAAGGGCCATCGCTCAACGGATAAAAGGTACTCCGGGGATAACAGGCTGATACCGCCCAAGAGTTCATATCGACGGCGGTGTTTGGCACCTCGATGTCGGCTCATCACATCCTGGGGCTGAAGCCGGTCCCAAGGGTATGGCTGTTCGCCATTTAAAGTGGTACGCGAGCTGGGTTTAGAACGTCGTGAGACAGTTCGGTCCCTATCTGCCGTGGACGTTTGAGATTTGAGAGGGGCTGCTCCTAGTACGAGAGGACCGGAGTGGACGAACCTCTGGTGTTCCGGTTGTCACGCCAGTGGCATTGCCGGGTAGCTATGTTCGGAATAGATAACCGCTGAAAGCATCTAAGCGGGAAACTAGCCTCAAGATGAGATCTCACTGGAACCTTGAGTTCCCT
>NZ_JBLZPT010000048.1:0-5987 GCF_049199985.1 Pseudomonas kitaguniensis | reverse complement strand
TCGGCGTTTTGGGTGAAGGGGTGGGGCGAAGTCTCCCACGGTCTGTACTGGCTAGAGTCAGATGCTGGCTTTTAGTCCCACCACCCCTACAAGTCTAACCATACAAGCGGGCTTGCTCGCGATAGCGGTCGTTCAGTCAGCAAATATATGGCCTGACACTCCGCCATCGGCAGCAAGCCACCTCCCACATTAAACCGGGTTCCAGCATAAGAATGCGCTCACCTGTGGGAGCGGGCTTGCTCGCGATAGCGGTCACTCAGCCAGCAAATATATGGCCTGACACTCTGCCATCGGCAGCAAGCCACCTCCCACATTTGATCTCCATCTGTCTGAGGGGGTTTTCTTCAGGCAAAAAAATGCCCCGCACTTGGCGGGGCATTTTTAAGAGTGGGCCTTACAGCCCATCCAGCATTGCCTTGTTACGCACGGCGCCTTTGTCGGCACTGGTCGCCAGCAGGGCGTAGGCTTTCAACGCGGTGGTGACTTTGCGCGGACGCTTCTCGACCGGCTTCCAGCCTTTCTTGTCCTGCTCAACCCGGCGTGCCGCCATTTCTTCATCGCTGATCAACAGGTTGATCGAGCGGTTAGGAATGTCGATCAGCACTTTGTCGCCGTCCTGCACCAAGCCAATCGCGCCGCCAGCCGCCGCTTCCGGCGAAGCGTGGCCGATGGAAAGACCCGACGTGCCGCCCGAGAAACGGCCGTCCGTCAGCAGGGCGCAGGCTTTGCCCAGGCCTTTGGATTTGAGGTAAGACGTGGGGTAGAGCATTTCTTGCATGCCCGGGCCGCCTTTCGGGCCTTCGTAGCGGATGATCACGATGTCGCCTTCTTTGACTTCGTCCGCGAGGATGCCGCGTACGGAGCTGTCCTGGCTTTCGTAGATCTTGGCGCGCCCTTCGAACACGTGAATCGACTCATCCACGCCGGCGGTTTTCACCACGCAACCGTCCAGGGCGATGTTGCCGTACAGCACGGCCAGGCCGCCTTCTTGCGAGTAGGCGTGCTCGACACTGCGGATGCAGCCGTTTTCACGGTCGTCATCCAGCGTTTCCCAACGGGTCGACTGGCTGAACGCAGTCTGCGTCGGGATACCGCCCGGGCCTGCCTTGAAGAAGGTGTGCACGGCTTCATCGTCGGTTTGGGTGATGTCCCACTTGGCGATGCCTTCGGCCAGGGATTTGCTGTGCACGGTCGGCAGGTCGGTGTGCAACAGACCGCCACGGGCCAGCGAGCCGAGGATCGAGAAGATCCCGCCGGCGCGGTGCACATCTTCCATGTGGTACTTCTGGATGTTCGGCGCGACCTTGCACAACTGCGGCACATGGCGGGACAAACGGTCGATGTCGCGCAGGTCGAAGTCGATCTCGGCTTCCTGCGCGGCGGCCAGCAAGTGCAGGATGGTGTTGGTGGAACCGCCCATGGCGATGTCCAGCGTCATGGCGTTTTCGAACGCCTTGAAGTTGGCGATATTGCGCGGCAACACCGACTCGTCGTTTTCGGTGTAGTAACGCTTGCACAGCTCGACGATGGTGCGGCCGGCCTGCAGGAACAACTGCTCGCGGTCGCTGTGGGTGGCCAAGGTGGAGCCGTTGCCCGGCAAGGCCAGACCCAGCGCTTCTACCAGGCAGTTCATCGAGTTGGCGGTGAACATGCCGGAGCACGAACCGCAGGTCGGGCAGGCGCTGCGCTCGTATTCCGCGACCTTCTCGTCAGAAGCGCTGGAATCGGCGGCGATCACCATCGCGTCGACCAAGTCCAGGCCGTGCGAGGCCAGTTTGGTCTTGCCGGCTTCCATCGGGCCACCGGAAACGAAAATCACCGGGATATTCAGGCGCAAGGCGGCCATCAGCATGCCAGGGGTGATTTTGTCGCAGTTCGAGATACACACAATGGCGTCGGCGCAATGGGCGTTGACCATGTATTCCACGGAGTCGGCGATGATCTCGCGGCTCGGCAGGGAATACAGCATGCCGTCATGGCCCATGGCGATGCCGTCATCCACGGCGATGGTGTTGAATTCTTTGGCTACACCGCCAGCGCGTTCGATCTCGCGGGCGACCAGTTGGCCCAGGTCCTTGAGGTGAACGTGGCCGGGTACGAACTGGGTAAAGGAGTTGGCAATCGCGATGATCGGCTTTTTGAAGTCGTCATCTTTCATCCCCGTGGCGCGCCACAGAGCACGGGCGCCGGCCATGTTGCGGCCGTGGGTGGATGTTTTCGAGCGATAATCTGGCATGGAGCTCTCCGGGCGGCTAATCAGGTGCTAATCAGGTGCTAAAGGGGAAGTGAGCCTCTATTGACGTCTGGAACACTCAGAAAATGGCCGTGTGTCCAAAAGTTGCCACTCGCGTCGCGGGATCGCCGCTTGCTTGGGCCTTGAGCTCATAAACCCGCCGGGGGATGACTGGCGATGAATAGGTCCGATTCTACACCGCTGGCGACAGGAAGGAATGGCCCGCTTTTAGTGTTGGATGCGGGGGCTGGCGGATTTACACCGTTGGTCGCCGTCAGAGATTAAACCCCCTCTCGTCAGTAGAAGCCTACACGTGCGACTCCTGGCCATGGCAGATGTTGTTTAGACTCACCGGCTTCGGCCTGCCTATCACCCCAAAGGAATTGGAATGCCCGGTATCAATCGTTTATTAGGGTTTTACCTGCTGATCGGCCTGGTCCAGGGCCTCGTGTTCTATTACTCCGCCGAGCTGTATCGCGCGAGTACAACGCTGTTTTTTGTCACCAACACCCTGATCCTGGTGGGTGGCACCGCGTTGCAGTTGCTCGGGGACAAAGCCCGCCAATGGCGCTCTGTGTTACTGACGCTGGCGTTCACCTTGCTGATGGGCGGTATGACGCTGTGGCTGTGTTATGGCAACGCGTCTGTGGTCGACAGCCAGTGGATAATGGCTTGCTGGTGCATCAGCCTGTTCCTGATCAGTTATATCTGCGCCTGCTTTCTGTACGCCTGGCCTGTCGCCAAGGGGCAGCGCTGGCGCTACGAAGACTTGTTTCAGCAAGCCTGGAACAGCGTGTTCATCGTACTGTGTGCGCTGATCCTGGTGGGTATGTGCATGCTGCTGCTCGAACTCTGGGCGCAGTTGTTCGTGATGCTGCGCATCGATTTTTTTGAGCGCCATTTCCGGAGCCGGTTGTTCCTGTGCATCAGCCTGCCGCTGGTATTTGCGCTGGGCATGCACTTGGGCTCGCGTAACGACAGAATCATCGGCCAGATGCGCGGCATGCTGCTGGGTGCCTGTCGATTGTTGTTGCCGTTGATTGCATTGATCAGCGTGCTGTTCACCCTGACGCTGCCGTTTACCGGGCTTGCCCGGATCTGGGCAACCGGCTATTCCACGCCGATTCTACTGGTACTGGCGGGTGCTCAATTGTTCTTGCTCAACGGCGTGTTCCAGGCGGGTGACCAGCCTCGGCCTTACCCCACATGGCTGACACACTTTATCGCGGTTAGCCTGTTATGCCTGCCGGTGCTCGCCGGCCTGGCGTTTTACTCGAGCTGGCTGCGAGTCGAGCAATATGCCTTGTCGCCGCAGCGCTTTATCGCCCTGGTGCTGGCGTTGTTGTGTGGCTTGTATGGTGTGGCCGCAGTGTGGGCGGTGGCGCTGCGTTCGCAGGTTTGGCTGGGCAACTTGCGCAGGACTAATCCGCCGTTGGCGTTGCTGTTTTGCGTGTTGTTGGTGTTGATCAATACGCCGGTACTCGATCCGGTTCGGCTCAGCGTCGACGATCAAGTCCGGCGGCTGCTCGACGGGCGCACCGAGGCTGAAGCGTTCGATGCTTACAACCTGCGCTTTGGTCTTGGTAAGCTCGGTGAGGAGGCGTATGCCAAGTTGCAGGTCGAGCTGGATCAGGCGCGCATTCTGAACGCGCAGGGGCGTAGCGCGTTGCGCGAGAGGATGGATGACACGTCGCTGAGCTACAGCGAGCGCTATGTGAAGTCGCGGGCCGCGCGGCCCAAGCCCGAGCTGGAATGGATTGGCGCCAAGCCCACAGGCAGCGAGCAGTTTGTTGATATCAGCTTGAGCCCCGACTCGATTTGCGAGAACGCCTGTGTGCTATGGGCGGTCGACCTCGACGAGGACGGCCAGGATGAAGTGCTGGTCGTGCCCCGCACCCGTTTGCACCATGACACCAAGCCGCCGCGCATTTATGCCTTGGACAAGAACGGCCAGTGGGACAATCGCGGTCCTTTGTTATGGGCACAACAGCCGGATGCTTACATAGACACCGAAGTGCTGATTCGCAACATCCGCGAAGGCAAGGTCGCGTTGGTCAAGCCGCGTTACCGGCAATTGCAGTTCAGCGATGGGCTGCTGACTCCCGTGATTCGGGAGCCTTGAACAGAGTGCTACGCGACGCGTGACCGCTCGCCTGTCTGCGCATTCAAGGCGAGGCCGACGCCGGCAAGGATCAAAAAGCACAGGCCCAGCGCGGTGATCAGGTTGTCGGTCACAGGTTGATCAGCAGGCCGATGGCCGGATCGAAGATGTGGGATCTGGCGTGCTTTTGATCACGGTGTGTCAGCCAATACTGTCATCGACTGATACACCGCCTTCGCGAGCACGCCCGCTCCCACAGTTGATTCGCGCTCTATTGCTTAGCTATTGGGCAACAACCGGCACGTAATGCTCTTGATATAACGCGTCTCGGCAATTGCCGGGTGCACCGGATGGTCCGGGCCTTGGCCACCACGTTCGAGCATCTGGATGTTGCGGTCCAGGTGGCGGGCGCTGGTCAGCAGGATGTTTTGCAGGTCGTCTTCTGGCAGGTGCATCGAGCACGATGCGCTGACCAGGATGCCGTCCTTGCTGAGCAGGCGCATGGCTTGCTCGTTGAGGCGGCGGTAGGCGCCTTCGCCGTTTTTCATGTCTTTTTTGCGTTTGATGAAGGCCGGTGGGTCGGCGACGATCACGTCGAAGCGTTCTTCGCTGGCTTTCAGCTCTTTGAGGGCTTCGAACACGTCGCCTTCGATGCAGGTCATTTTCTCGGCGACGCCGTTCAGCGCGGCGTTGCGCTCTACGCCGTCGAGGGCGAAGGCAGAGGCGTCGACGCAAAACACTTCACTGGCGCCGAACGCGGCGGCTTGCACGCCCCAGCCGCCAATGTAGCTGTACAGGTCGAGTACGCGCTTGCCTTTGGCATACGGGGCCAGGCGTGCGCGGTTCATGCGGTGGTCGTAGAACCAGCCGGTTTTTTGGCCCTGAATCACCGGGGCTTCGAATTTAACGCCGTTTTCTTCCAGTGCAACCCACTCCGGCACCAGGCCGAAAACGGTTTCGACGTAGCGGTTGAGGCCTTCGGCGTCACGCGCGGCGGAATCGTTCTTGAACAGGATACCGCTCGGCTTGAGCACTTGGGTCAGCGCGGCGATCACGTCGTCTTTGTGGGTTTCCATGGTCGCCGAAGCGATCTGTACCACCAGAATATCGCCGAAACGGTCGACAACCAGACCCGGCAACAGGTCGGAGTCGCCGTAGACCAAGCGATAGAACGGTTTGTCGAACAGGCGGTCACGCAGCGACAGCGCCACATTGATGCGGTGCACCAACAGCGACTTGTCCAGCGGCAACTTGATGTCGCGCGACAACAGGCGTGCGCAGATCAGGTTGTTCGGGCTCATGGCCACGATGCCCAGGGTCTTGCCGCCGGCCGCTTCCAGGATAGCCTGGTCGCCTGCCTGGAAGCCGTGAAGTGGGGTGGCGGCCACGTCGATTTCGTTGCTGTAGACCCACAGGTGGCCGTTGCGCAAACGACGATCGGCGTTGGCTTTGAGACGCAGGCTTGGCAGGGACATGACGTCGCTCCGGAAAAAAGAGCGGGAGTATACCCTTTGCGCACCCGTTCATGTGGGAGATTCTATGGTTTTGGGGAAGCCTCCAAAACCGCTTTCGACTGGTATTCGCTCAGGTTTTTCATGAGAGAAAACGCGATGCGAGCCAGCTTGCGGGCGATGATGACCAGGGCCTGAGTCG
>NZ_JBLZPT010000047.1:0-9990 GCF_049199985.1 Pseudomonas kitaguniensis | reverse complement strand
AACTCAGTAGTGAAACGATGCATCGCCGATGGTAGTGTGGGGTTTCCCCATGTGAGAGTAGGTCATCGTCAAGATTAAATTCCAGAACCCCTGTTTGCTAACGCAAACAGGGGTTTTGTTTTGGGCGCTCGGAAACCTGTGCAGCTTGCTTGGCCCACCGCAGCGCACGAGACAAATGTGCACAGTTCTTTCATCCCAAGACCGCCCACGCCGCCTTCAATGCTAAAGTCGATCCCTCGATTTTGGTTTTCCCAAGGAAGCCGTTATGCCGTATGCGACGTCCCTCAGTGCTGGATTCATGGTGGTTCACGGCAACCGCCTGGATGAGCTGCGCAGCCTGGTCGTCAGTTGGATGCGGCGTTATCCGCTCGCGCCCCTGGAAAATGAAATCGCTCTGGTACAAAGCAACGGCATCGCCCAATGGCTCAAGTTAGCCTTGGCCGAAGACCCGGAAGCAGATGATATGGGTGGCTGCGGCATTGCTGCGGCAATCGATGTGCAACTTCCCGGCAGCTTTATGTGGCAGCTCTATCGTATGGTCTTGGGCCGTGACCAAATCCCGCCCAAGTCCCTGCTCGATAAAGCCCCACTGACGTGGCGCCTGATGCGCCTGCTACCCCAGCTCATCGACCAACCGCACTTTGAGCCGCTGCAACGTTTCCTCACCCACGACACTGACCTGCGTAAACGCTACCAACTCGCCGAGCGTTTGGCTGACTTGTTCGACCAATACCAGGTATACCGTGCCGATTGGCTGGAAGATTGGGCCGCTGGCCGCCACCAACTGCGCAACGGGCGGGGCGAATCCAAGCCGCTGAACCCCGCGAACTGCTGGCAGGCTGAGCTCTGGCGCGCACTCCTTTTGGATGTGGGTGAAGAAGGCATGGCCGAAAGTCGCGCCGGCGTTCACCAGCGCTTTATCGAACGCATCAATACGCTTGAGCAAGCGCCTGCGGGCTTGCCTTCCCGCGTTATCGTTTTCGGCATTTCATCCTTGCCCGCCCAAGCACTGGAAGCACTCGCCGGCCTGGCACGCTTCAGCCAAGTGCTGCTGTGTGTGCACAACCCTTGCCGTCACCATTGGTCCGACATCGTCGCCGACAAAGACCTGCTGCGTAACGAGTACAAACGCCAAGCGCGCAAGGCCGGCATGCCCGTCACCATCGACCCGCAAACCCTGCATCAGCATGCTCACCCGCTGCTGGCCGCCTGGGGTAAACAGGGCCGTGACTACATCAGCCTGCTCGACAGTTATGACGATCCCAACAGCTACCGCGCCGCGTTTAGTGATGGTCGAATCGACCTGTTCAGTGACAGCGAACCCACCACGCTGCTCAACCAGTTGCAAAACGATATTCTCGAGCTGCGCCCCCTCAATGAAACTCGTGAGTTTTGGCCCGCTGTCGACCTGCAACGCGATACGTCGATTCGCTTCCACATTGCCCATAGCGCACAACGTGAAGTAGAAATACTCCACGACCAGTTGCTGCAACGCTTCAGTGCGGACCCTGCGCTGCGCCCCCGCGACATCATTGTCATGGTGCCTGACGTTGACAGCTACGCGCCGCACATCCGCGCCGTGTTCGGACAGCTTGAGCGAAACGAACCACGCTTCATCCCGTTCACCCTGACCGACCAAGGCCAGCGTGGCCGCGACCCACTGCTGATCGCCGTCGAGCATCTGCTAAAGCTGCCCGACAGCCGCTTCCCGGTCAGCGAAATTCTCGACCTGCTCGACGTTCCGGCCCTGCGTGAACGTTTCGCCATCAAAGAACGCGACCTGCCCACACTGCATCGCTGGATCGAAGGCGCCGGCATCCGCTGGGGCCTCAACGCCGAGCAACGTGCGGGCTTGGGTTTACCGAAAGAGCTGGAACAAAACAGTTGGCGATTCGGCCTGCGCCGCATGCTCTTGGGTTACGCAGTCGGCACCGGCGTCGCGTGTGACGGTATCGAGCCTTACGACGAAATCGGTGGCCTCGACGCCGCCTTGATTGGCCCGCTGGTTGCGTTGCTCGATGCGCTGAACGACGCCCATCACGCCTTGTCACAACCGGCCGCGCCACAGGAGTGGGGCGAGCGCCTGCAACGCTTGATGCAGTTGTTCTTCCTCGCGAGCAGCGAACACGACGACTACCTGCTGAGCCAGCTCGAACAGCTCAGAGAAGATTGGCTGGAAACGTGTGAGTCCGTCGGCCTGCAGGACGAGTTACCGCTTACCGTAGTCCGTGAAGCGTGGTTAGCCGGCCTGGACCAAGGCCGCCTGTCCCAGCGTTTCCTCGCCGGGGCGGTCAATTTTTGCACGCTGATGCCCATGCGTGCGATCCCGTTCAAACTCGTCTGCCTGCTCGGTATGAACGACGGTGACTACCCGCGTGCCCAACCGCCGCTGGACTTTGACTTGATGGGCAGCGACTACCGCCCCGGCGACCGTTCACGCCGTGAAGACGACCGCTACCTGCTGCTTGAGGCGCTGCTGTCAGCCCGCGACCAACTCTATATCAGTTGGGTGGGCCGCAGCATTCGCGACAACAGTGAGCGCCCGGCCTCGGTTTTGATCGGCCAATTGCGCGACCATATCGCCAGCGGCTGGCACAGCGCACAACCAGACACAGCGCTAATCGATGCGATGACCCAGGAGCACCCGCTCCAGCCTTTCAGCGCGCGCTACTTTCACGAAGGTGACGCGCTGTTCAGCTACGCCCGCGAATGGCAGTTGCTGCACCAATCGCCCGGCGGCCTCTTGAACCAGGAAGAATTGCCAGCGCATCAACAAGACGAACCGCTGAGCCTTGGCCAGTTGCAAGACTTCCTGCGCAACCCGGTTAAACACTTCTTCAGCCAGCGTCTGAAAGTGTTCTTTGAAGCCGCCGAAGTTCCGCTGGCCGATGAAGAGCCGTTCGTGCTCGACGCGCTGCAACGCTACAGCCTCAGCGATAGCTTACTCAACGCCGCGCTCAGCCAACCGGATCATGTCGACCAGGCCCTGCATGCTCAGGCCCTGCGCCTGCAAGGCAGCGGCTTGCTGCCCATGGTCGGTTTCGGCGAATGCCTGCGCAACGAATTGGTCGAGCCATTGCCCGATCTAGTGCACCGTTACCAACAATTACTGGCGCTCTGGCCCACGCCACAAACGGCGGCCGAACCGATCAATTTTGAGCACCACGGTATTCACTTGGAAGGCTGGGTCGGCGGCCTGCATCGGCGCAGTGATGGCGGCTTGTTAAGCGTGACCACCATCCCCAACAGCATCGGTTCGATCAAGACGCGCAAATGGCATCGGCTGATTCGTCCCTGGGTCAATCACGTGGTGGCCTGCGCGTGCGGTTTGCCGCTGAGTACCGGTTTGGTCGCGAGCGACGATACTTTGCTACTGGCACCGTTGGAAAAAACCGCCGCCCAGGAAATACTCGGTAACCTGCTGTTGGCCTGGCAACTCGGCATGCGCAAACCGCTGCCGGTGGCGGTCAAAACAGCCTTTGCCTGGCTCGGCCAAACCGACCCCGCCAAGGCCCAGGCTGCCGCGAGTAAAGCCTACGAAGGCGACGGCCTGACCACTGATGGCGAACGCCGCGAAACCCCGGCACTTACCCGACAGTTCCCCGACTACGCTGCGCTGGTGGCCAGCGAAGAATTCGAAGGCTGGTGCGAAACCCTGTATCGCCCGCTGATCAACGCGCCATGGCGATCACTCAGCAGCGAGGAGGCCAGCGCATGAGCAGCAAACCCTTGGCCCTGGCTTTCCCGCTAAAAGGCAGCCAGCTGATTGAAGCCAGCGCCGGCACCGGCAAAACCTTCACCATTTCCGCCCTGTACCTGCGCCTGGTACTCGGCCACGGTGGCGCAGAAACCGGCTTTGACCGCGAACTGTTGCCGCCGCAAATCCTCGTGGTGACCTTCACCGATGCCGCCACCAAAGAGCTGCGCGAACGCATCCGCATCCGCTTGGCCGAAGCCGCGCGGTTCTTTCGCGATGAAATCGGGCAACCTGACGCGCTGATCGCTGAGCTGCGCGATCAATACCCGTCCGAACAATGGCCCGCGTGTGCCAACCGCCTCGACATCGCCGCGCAATGGATGGACGAAGCCGCCGTCTCGACCATCCACAGTTGGTGCCAACGGATGCTGCGCGAACACGCATTCGACAGCGGCAGCCTGTTCACCCAAACCCTGGAAACTGATCACAGCGACCTGCTTGGCGAAGTACTGCGCGATTACTGGCGGCTGTTCTGCTACCCGATGCACGACGACGCGCTCAACTGGGTGCGCAACAACTGGAGCGGCCCCGCTGCGCTGATGCCGCGCGTGCGTGCGCTGTTCGGCAGCGAACGGCCGGCGCTTGATGCGCGCGAGCCCGCCGAGCTGATCAATGCGTGCCTGCAAGAACGCCGTGAAGCGTTGGTAAACCTCAAGGCGCCCTGGCAGCAATGGGCTGCCGAACTGCGTGACATCTGCCTGCAAGCCGTCGCCGCCAAAGCCGTCGACGGTCGCAAGATGCAGGCGCGTTACTTCGAGCCCTGGTTCGAAAAAATCAGCGACTGGGCCGCTGATGACACCCTCGAACAACTCGACATCGGCACCGGCTTCAGCCGCCTCACGCCCGATGGCATGGCCGAAGCCTGGAAGGACGAGCCGCCGCATCACCCGGGCATCGACGCGATGGCCAGCCTCAAAGCCAGCCTGGACGCGTTGCCAACCCCCGATGCCGCCGTGTTGCAACATGCGGCCGATTGGGTGGGTAAACGGTTTGAAGAAGAAAAACGCCGACGTGCCGAAATGGGCTTCGACGACATGCTGATCCGCCTGAATGCGGCGCTGCAGGCTGACGGCGGTGAACGCCTTGCCAGTGTGATTCGCGAGCAGTTCCCGGTGGCCCTGATCGATGAATTCCAGGACACCGACCCGGTGCAGTACAGCATCTTCGACAGCATCTACCGCATCGAAGAAAACCACACGGACAGCGGCCTGTTCCTGATCGGCGACCCGAAGCAGGCGATCTATGCCTTCCGCGGTGCCGACATCTACACCTACCTGCGTGCGCGCCAATCAACCACCGGCCGCCACCACACGTTAGGCACTAACTACCGCTCCAGCCATGCGATGGTCGAGGCGGTGAACCATGTGTTCCAGCGTGCCGAAACAGGCCGTGGCGCATTCCTGTTCCGCGAGCCGACGGGCGATAACCCGGTGCCGTTCCACCCAGTGTTATCGCAAGGCCGCAAGGAGCACCTGCAGGTCGATGGCCAGACGTTGCCGGCGATGAACCTCTGGCACCTGCCCACCGATCAGCCGATTTCCAACGCGGTGTATCGTCAGCAACTGGCGGCGGCCTGCGCCACGCAGATCGTCGAGCTGCTCAATGGCGGACAGCAAGGCACGGCCGGTTTTGTAAAGGACCAGCGCTTGGAAGGCGTGCTGCCGTCAAACATCGCGATTCTGGTGCGCGACGGCAAGGAGGCGCAAGCGGTGCGCGGCGAATTGGCCGCACGTGGCGTGCGCAGCGTATACCTGTCCGATAAAGATTCAGTCTTCTCCGCCCAGGAAGCGCATGACCTTTTGGCCTGGCTCAAGGCCTGCGCCGAACCTGATGTAGAACGCCCGCTACGCGCCGCGCTGGCATGCGTCACCCTGAACCTGCCACTGCTTGAACTGGAGCGTCTGAACCTGGACGAACTCGCGTGGGAAACCCGCGTGATGCAATTCCGTGGCTACCGCGCGATTTGGCGTACCCAAGGCGTGCTGCCGATGCTGCGTCGGCTGCTGCACGATTTCAAACTGCCGCAAACCCTGATCGCGCGCAGCGACGGCGAACGCGTGTTGACCAACCTGTTGCACCTCAGCGAATTGCTGCAACAGGCGGCCTCGGAACTGGATGGCGAACAAGCGTTGATCCGTCATTTGGCCGAGCACCTGGCGTTGTCGGCGCAAGCCGGTGAAGAGCAGATTCTGCGCCTTGAAAGCGATGAGCAACTGGTCAAGGTGGTGACCATCCACAAGTCCAAGGGCCTGGAATACGACCTGGTGTTTCTGCCCTTCATCTGCTCGGCCAAGCCGGTAGACGGCAGCCGATTGCCCCTTCACTACCATGACGAACAGGGCAAGTCCCACGTCAGCCTGCGGCCGACCGACGAATTGATCGCTCAGGCCGATGACGAGCGCCTGGCCGAAGACCTGCGTTTGTTCTACGTCGCACTGACCCGCGCCAAACACGCCTGCTGGCTTGGCATTGCCGACCTCAAACGTGGCAATAACAGCCGCTCCGTGTTGCACCTGTCCGCGTTGGGGTATCTGCTCGGCGGCGGCGCGTCGTTGGGCGAGTCCGCGGGCTTGGCGCGCTGGCTGCTGGATTTGCAGGCAGGCTGCCCGGCCATCCACTACGCCTGCGTGCCCGAAGCGCAAGACCTGGTTTTTTACCCGCCACGCAACGAGGCCGCCTTGCTCGCGCCATTGCTGCCCAAGCGCAAGGCCGCCGAAAACTGGTGGATCGCCTCCTACAGCGCGCTGCGCATTGGCGACAGCATGAGCGCCGCCAGCCTTGAAGCACCGGAAAGCCCACAGGCCCAGAAGCTGTTTGATGACGAGCGCCTCGACCCCGACGCACCGCGCGAAGTGGCTGCGTCCGGCGGCGATATTCACCGTTTCCCACGCGGTCCCAACCCCGGCACCTTCCTCCACGGCCTGTTGGAGTGGGCGGGCGAGGAGGGTTTCAACGTTACACCCGAGGCCATCGAAAAGGCTGTGGGCGCGCGCTGCAACCGCCGTAACTGGCAAGGTTGGATCGTCACCCTCAGTGGCTGGCTGGGGCATGTGTTGCAAACGCCGCTGCCCGTGGATAACGACCGCATCACCCTGAGCAGCTTGCAGCAGTACCAGATCGAAATGGAATTCTGGTTCGCCAGCCACAAAGTCGACGTGCTCGCCCTCGACAAATTGGTGTGCCAGTACACGCATAACGGCGTCTCGCGGGTTGCCGCCGAACCGGTGCTGCTCAACGGCATGTTCAAGGGCTTTATCGACCTGACCTTCGAACACGACGGCCGTTATTACGTGGCCGACTACAAATCCAACTGGCTCGGCCCTGACGATTTGGCCTACACCCATGACGCCATGGAACTGTCGATCCTGGAGCATCGGTACGACCTGCAATACGTGCTTTACCTGCTGGCCTTGCACCGCCAGCTCAAGGCACGCCTGCCGGATTACGACTACGACCGCCACGTCGGCGGTGCGTTGTACCTGTTCTTGCGCGGCACCCAGTCGGCCAGCCACGGCGCGTATTTCACCCGGCCGCCCCGCGAATTGATCGAAGGCCTGGACCTGCTGTTCCAGGGCAAGCCAATACCGCCCAAGGTTGAGCCCGCCTGGGAACAAGGAGTGCTGTTATGAGCCTGTCGCCTTTACCGCTTGAGGACCTGCTGCCGCTCAGTCGTGCTGCCGACTTGGTGCAGTTGCTGGAGCGTTGGGTTGATCGCGGCTGGTTGCGCGCTCTGGATAAAGCCTTCGTCGGCTTTTTGCACGAACTTGATCCACACGCGGACCCTTTGGTGTTGCTGGCGGCAGCGCTGACCAGTCACCAACTCGGCCACGGCCACGTATGCCTCGACCTGTTCGAAACCCTCAAGGCGCCGGATTTTGCCTTGTCGCTGCCGCCCGAGGGCGACCAGCAAACCGGCGCCATGCTGCTGCCTTCGCAATTGCTCGTTGGCCTGGACGGCGCCGAATGGTGCCACGCGCTGGCGTCCAGTCGTTTGGTCGCGCGGGCTGTCGATGGCAGTGACGCTGCCCAAAGTCGGCCCCTGGTGCTGTGCGGTAAGCGCCTGTATTTGCGCCGTTACTGGGCCTACGAGCGGCGCATCGACACAGCGTTGCGCCTGCGCCTGGCCACCCGGGAAAGCGTGGCCGCCGATTTGCCGCAACGCCTCAACCGTTTGTTCGACCAAGCGCCGCCCGATGGTGTTATCGACTGGCAAAAACTCGCCTGCGCCCTGGCCACTCGCGGTGCATTCAGCATCGTCACGGGCGGCCCCGGCACCGGCAAAACCACCACCGTGGTGCGCCTGCTTGCACTGTTGCAGGCGCCCGCCGTGGAGGCCGGCAGCCCGTTGCGCATCCGCCTGGCTGCGCCGACCGGTAAAGCCGCCGCGCGCCTGACCGAATCGATCAGCCAGCAAGTGCTGTCGCTGAACGTACCGGACAACGTGCGCGAAAAAATCCCGACGCAAGTCACCACGGTTCACCGCCTGCTCGGCAGTCGCCCCGGCACCCGGCACTTTCGTCATCACTTGGCTAACCCGTTGCCACTGGACGTGCTGGTGGTGGACGAAGCCTCGATGATCGACCTGGAAATGATGGCCAACCTGCTGGACGCCTTGCCGCCCCACGCGCGCTTGGTATTACTCGGCGACAAGGACCAGCTTGCTTCGGTAGAGGCCGGCGCCGTACTCGGCGATTTGTGCCGCGACGCCGAGGCCGGTTGGTACAGCGCCGATACGCGCCAGTGGCTGCAAGCGGTCAGCGGCGAAGACCTCGGCGCCAGCGGCCTGCAGGAAGACCTCGACGGCAGCCATCCGCTGGCTCAGCAAGTGGTGATGCTGCGCTACTCGCGGCGTTTTGGTGAAGGCAGTGGCATCGGCCAGTTGGCACGCTGGGTCAACCAGCAAAATGCCGAAGAAGCGCGCGCGCTGTTGGCCGCTCGCAGTCATGCTGACCTGTTTTGTGTCAGCCTCAAGGGCGAACACGACACTGCCCTGGAGCGCTTGGTGCTGGACGGGCAGGGCGACGGCGCCCAAGGCTATCGCTATTACCTTAACCTGCTGCAAAGCGCGCGCCCGGCAGCCGATACCCCGCGTGAAAACCCCGCCTGGACCCTCTGGGCGCAACACCTGCTGCAAGCGTTCGACGCGTTCCAGCTGCTCTGCGCCGTGCGCAAAGGCCCGTGGGGCGTAGAAGGTTTGAACCTGCGCATCACCGCCGCCCTGCGCAAAGTGCGGCTGATCGAAGGCGACGAACACTGGTACGAAGGCCGCCCGGTGCTGATGACCCGCAACGATTACGGGCTGGGCTTAATGAATGGTGACATCGGTATCGCCCTCAAACTGCCCGAGAGCGATGGCGGCCCGCTGGTGCTGCGCGTGGCTTTCCCACGCAACGATGGCCAGGGCGGCGTACGCTTTGTTTTGCCGAGCCGACTGAACGATGTGGAAACCGTGTACGCCATGACCGTGCACAAATCCCAGGGCTCAGAATTCACCCACACCGCGCTGATATTGCCGGATGCGCTGAACCCGGTGCTGACCAAAGAGCTGATCTACACCGGCATCACCCGCGCCAAACGCTGGTTCAGCCTGATCGAGCCGCGCGGCGGCGTATTCGAAGAGGCCGTGCGGCGCAAGGTCAAACGCTTGAGCGGGTTGATGCTGGAGTTGGACGCCGCGCCTGAGAATATAGCGGACCTTGAGCAGCCCAGCCTTTAGCGGCATGTGGCGCAGTTCAACTGTGGGAGGGGGCTTGCTCCCGATGGCGGTGGTTCAGCCAAGGATGTATTGACTGACCCACCGTCATCGCGAGCAAGCCCGCTCCCACACTTATTGGAATGTGGCGCAGAATTTTGCAGCTGTCGCGGTTCCACTGTGGGAGGGGGCTTGCTCCCGATGGCGGCAGTTCGGCTACTGATTTATTGACTGACCCACCGCCATCGCGAGCAAGCCCACACACTTATTGGAATGTGGCGCAGAATTTTGCAGCTGTCGCAGTTCCACTGTGGGAGGGGGCTTGCTCCCGATGGCGGTGGTTCAGCCAAGGATTTATTGACTGACCCACCGTCATCGCGAGCAAGCCCGCTCCCACACTTATTGGAATGTGGCGCAGAATTTTGCAGCTGCCGCAGTTCAACTGTGGGAGGGGGCTTGCTCCCGATGGCGGTGGTTCAGCTACTGATTTATTGACTGACCCACCGTCATCGCGAGCAAGCCCGCTCCCACACTTAATGGA
>NZ_JBLZPT010000046.1:0-16043 GCF_049199985.1 Pseudomonas kitaguniensis | reverse complement strand
CGCGAAGGCATTGTGTCAGTCGCCAAATGTATCGACTGACACAATGCCTTCGCGAGCAAGCCCGCTCCCACATGACCCAACCACTCAGGAATGATGCACATCTAATCTGCCACGTAGCTCAAACCCCAAACAAACAAAAAGGCCCGCTTACTCAGCGGGCCTTTTGTGTGTCTGCGATTCAAGTCAGAACCTGAACACTTCCATGTCCGTGCGAATCGGCGATGCCATCGGCATCTTGGGCTTCTCCGGTGTTGCCGGTTTGGCCTGAGCCGGGGCTTGCTTACGCGGCGCCTCGGCGATGGGCGGCTGGTTGGCCAGTGGCTTGAGCGCCACCGACAACTGCTCCGCCAGGTGCTGCAATAACACGCCCTGGGCCTGAACCTGAGAGGCGGTGGTGCCGGTGTGTTCTTCCTGCAAGTGCACAATACGGTTATCGCGCACTTGGCCACGACGGTCGATCAAACGCCACTGCGCATCAAGGATCGCCGGCTGCGAAGTACCCGAGTCGAGCCGGGTAATGGTCAGCAGCACCTGCACGTCCGGGGTAAAGCCGGTTGGCGCGGGCGCAAGCACCACACGCTGGCTGTCCAGATGACCCGCAACCTGGCGCAACATCAGCTGATTAATATCGGACGATAAACTGCCCGCCCAGCGACCATCGGTGGAACCTTGCAGGCTGCCGTCGTTCTGACGTTGCAGCAGGGTTTCGCGTTGCAGGTAATCCGCCACGACTACCGGCCCCAATAATACGGCCATGCCAGCGGTTTGCGCCGGCTGAGCTGGACTTCCGCTGTCCAACTGGTACAGCGACACCGGCTGGTGCGTGCTGCAACCCGCCAACCCCAAAAGGCCAGCGAGCATCAAAAATAGAGGAAGGCGTGGAGCAGTCATCATCCCATCCAGGTGGCTGCCACAAGGCGAACCACAATGTAATACTAAAAATAACCTAAACACGCTCGGCCACGCCGGCGCTGGAAAGGCCATATCATCCGTGAATATGCGCCATGACTCCAGCGCCAAAGCGTCGATCTACGCGTTAAATCGTAGATCAAGGGCTCCAGGGGGCGTTCTCAGTGAATTTGCGCCTTGGCGGGCAAACTCACTGGTAACGCTGCTTTACACCTTAAACCGGCGTTTCAACCAACAAAGCATCCACTCGCTGAAAACCTCGCGGCAGTTTGTTACCGCGGCGGCCACGCTCACCCTTGTAATGTTCAAGGTCGTCAGGGCGCAGCGACAGCGTGCGTTTGCCCGCCTGTAGCACCAGCGTCGAGCCTTCAGGGATCACGGCAATGTCGGTGACGTACTCTTCGCGACTGGCGACCCGCTCGCCAGGTATCCCGATAATCTTGTTGCCCTTGCCTTTGCCCAACTGCGGCAAGTCGCTGATCTTGAACACCAGCAAACGCCCCTCAGTGGTCACCGACGCCAGCCAATTGCTCTCGCGGTCGTCCACCGTCCGCGGCAGAATCACTTTGGCGTTGTTGGGTAAGCTCAACAATGCCTTGCCTGCCTTGTTCTTGGCCTGCAGGTCTTCACCCTTGACCACAAAACCGTAACCGGCGTCGGACGCGATCACGTACAGCGAATCATCGTCCGGCAACAGCACGCACTCAAAATTCGCCCCCGGTGGCGGCGTGAGTCGCCCGGTCAGCGGCTCGCCCTGCCCCCGCGCAGATGGCAAGGTGTGAGCGGGTACAGAGTAACTACGCCCGGTAGAGTCGATAAACACCGCAAACTGGTTGGAACGCCCGGCCGCAGAGGTCTTGAAGCCATCACCGGCTTTGTACGAGAGGCCGGTGGCGTCGATATCATGCCCTTTGGCCGAACGAACCCAACCCTTTTCCGACAGAACGACGGTAATTTTCTCGTTAGGCAGCAGCTCGGTTTCTGTCAGAGCCTTCGCTTCAGCGCGCTCGACGATAGGCGAACGACGGTCATCACCGTAGGTTTCGGCGTCTTTGATCAACTCGGTACGCACCAGCTTCTTCAGCTTGGTTTCGCTACCCAGCAGGGCTTGCAGCTTGGCTTGCTCTTTGAGCAGTGCGTCTTGCTCGTCACGCAGCTTCATCTCTTCGAGCCGCGCCAACTGACGCAAGCGGGTATCGAGGATGTAGTCCGCCTGGATCTCGCTCAGCTCGAAACGCGCGATCAACTCGGCTTTCGGGTGCTCGGCGGTACGAATGATGTGGATCACTTCGTCGAGGTTGAGGTAGGCAATCAGCAAACCGTCCAACAGGTGCAGGCGACGCTCAACCTTGTCGAGGCGAAACTGCAAGCGGCGACGCACGGTCTGCACGCGAAATTCCAACCACTCGACCAGCAACGCCCGCAGGTTCTTCAACTGCGGCTTGCCATCCAGGCCGATGATGTTGACGTTGACCCGGTAGCTGGATTCCAGCTCGGTGCTGGCAAACAAGTGCTGCATCAGTACTTCGTGATCGACCCGGTTGTTGGTCGGGATGATCACGATGCGGCACGGGTTCTCGTGGTCGGACTCGTCACGCAGGTCGGCGACCTGCGGCAATTTCGACGGCTTGGCCTGCATCAGCGCGGCAATTTGTTCCAGCACTTTGGCGCCGGACACTTGGTGCGGCAGCGCGGTGACAATAATGTCGCCATCTTCGATGTGGTACACGGCGCGCATGCGCACCGAGCCTTTACCGGTCTGGTAGATTTTCAGCAGGTCGGCGCGCGGCGTGATGATTTCCGCTTCGGTCGGGTAGTCCGGCCCCTGAATGTGTTCGCAAAGCTGCTCAACCGTGGCCTTTGGCTCGTCCAGCAAGCGCACGCACGCGGAGGCGACTTCGCGCAGGTTGTGCGGCGGCACGTCGGTGGCCATGCCGACCGCGATGCCGGTGGTGCCATTGAGCAGGATATTCGGCAAACGTGCGGGCAATACCAGCGGTTCGTCCAGGGTGCCGTCGAAGTTTGGCCCCCAATTCGCAGTGCCCTGGCCCAATTCACTGAGCAGCACCTCTGAATAACGCGACAGGCGCGCCTCGGTGTAACGCATGGCAGCGAAAGACTTGGGATCATCCGGCGCACCCCAGTTGCCCTGGCCGTCTACCAGCGTGTAGCGGTAGCTGAACGGCTGCGCCATCAGCACCATCGCTTCATAGCAGGCCGAGTCGCCGTGAGGGTGGAACTTGCCGAGTACGTCACCGACGGTACGCGCCGACTTCTTGTGCTTGGAATCGGCGTCCAGGCCCAACTCACTCATGGCATAGATGATGCGCCGTTGTACCGGCTTCAGGCCGTCGCCGATATGCGGCAAGGCACGGTCCATGATCACGTACATGGAGTAGTTGAGGTAGGCATTTTCGGTGAAGTCAGCCAGCGATCGGCGTTCTACGCCATCTAAGCTGTCTGCAAGGATGTCACTCATGCGGGCCTCATCATTGTTTGGTCTGGCGCAGCAGCAAAGTGCCGCTGCGCTGGGTAAATTCAAGTTGTTTCAATGCACTCATGCCGAGCAATACCTGCTCGCCGCCCAACCCCGGCGCCACCAGGGCACGCACGTCCTGCAGGACGATAGCGCCCAACTGCACGCTGTCCAGCTGGGTACGAAAGCCCTGGCTACGGCCATTGGCGGTACTCAAGGTGACCGGCATGCCGCGTTTAAGCCCAAGACGATCAGCCAGCTCGGCCGGCACCGCCACATCGGTGGCGCCGGTATCGAGCATGAACTGCACCGGCTGGCCGTTGATCTGGCCGCTGGCGACAAAATGCCCTTGGCCGTTGCCAAGCAGTTTTACTTCGATGTAACCCTCGTGTTGCTCCGAGGCGACCACCGCATTGGGGTTTTCCTGACGCGCTTCCCACTGCCCAAAAAACCGTGTCGCCAGGAACAAACCGGCGCCCCACGCCACGAACATCAATACACGGCCGGCACGCTTGCCGGGCGGTTGTGGGCTCATGGCTTGGCGCTCCAACCACCCGCAGGGGCGGCGAAACGATAGACCACGGGGCGTTTTTCACCGTCGGCGCGCGCGCCAAAATTATTGTCGATGCCCAGCCAGGCGCCGTCGGCGTCCACCACCAAGGCTTCGGCCAGGCCATAAGGCTGTGAGTAGCGCCGGTTCGGCGCCAAGGTCTCGTCGGCAAACGACCAGCACAGCTCGACTTTGGCAGTGCGCGCATCACGCCGGCAAATCTGGAACGCATTGCGCTCCAGGGTAAACAGCTTGCCGTTGAACAGCGCCAGGTCGGCAAAGTCCTTGGACACCGCCTTGGCATGGGTGAACTGCGCCGGCTGCACTTCCTGGCCGGCCTCGCTCAGTAGTACACACGGCCCGTCGCAATCCCATACGCTTTGCGCACGCTTGATAGAGATCAAACCGCGCCGCTCACGCTCGGCCGCCAGCCACATCTGATTACCTTCGGGGTTCACCGCCAAGCCTTCAAACAACGCGTTGAAGTGCAGCAACATGCCACTGGCACGGGCTTCACGCACCATGCTCGGGGCAATTTTCAGCCACTGCGGCGCACCGCTCACGGGCACCTGCAGCACTGCGGCATGCGCCTCGCTGACAATGTAACGGTTACCGGCGGCATCACAGGTGATGCCTTCAAAATCCAGGTCGCCACCGCGAATGAACGACGCGGCTTTGGTGCGCGAACGCAGGCCCCACGGCAGGCCGGACTCGGGCACGGGCGGCACGTCGATTTTCAACGCCTCGGCCTTCCAGGTCGGCGCGCTGTTATCAAGACGGTAAATCTGGTCGTCGTCGCGGTCCGAAACCGTCCACAGCGCATCGCCGCACATCGCCAGGCCCGACAGGTTACCGCCGCGCATGCCGTCCACCGGGTGTTCGGACACCAACTTCAGCTCAGCCACGGGTGCGGCAACCACGTCGGTGGCCACCCACCCGCTCATCATCAGGATCGCCAAGGCGACACCTGTGCGCATTAGCCGAGTACCTCGGCCAGGTTGCCTTTCGACTCCAGCCACGACTTGCGATCCGGTGCGCGCTTTTTCGCCAGCAGCATGTCCATCATTTCCGACGTGGCGGCGTAGTCTTCAAGGGTCAACTGCACCAGACGGCGGGTGTTCGGGTCCATGGTGGTTTCGCGCAGTTGTGGCGGGTTCATCTCACCCAAACCTTTAAATCGCGTGACCTGCGGCTTGCCGCGTTTCTTTTCGGCCACCAGCCGGTCGAGGATGCCGTCGCGCTCAGCTTCGTCGAGGGCGTAGTAAATCTCTTTGCCTTGGTCGATGCGGTACAGCGGCGGCATGGCGACGTAAACGTGACCGGCATCCACCAGCGGGCGGAAGTGCTGCACGAACAGCGCACACAGCAAGGTTGCGATGTGCAGGCCGTCGGAGTCGGCGTCGGCGAGGATGCAGATCTTGCCGTAGCGCAGTTGGGCAATATCTGCCGAACCCGGGTCGACACCGATGGCCACGGCGATGTTGTGCACTTCCTGGCTGGCCAGCACTTCGCTGCCGTCGACTTCCCAGGTGTTGAGAATCTTGCCGCGCAACGGCAGGATCGCCTGGAATTCCTTGTCCCGCGCTTGTTTGGCGGAACCCCCGGCGGAGTCACCTTCGACCAAGAACAGCTCGGAGCGCATCGGGTCTTGCCCGGCGCAATCGGCCAGCTTGCCCGGCAACGCCGGCCCTTGAGTGATGCGCTTGCGCTCGACCTTTTTGCTGGCTTTCAAACGCCGGCCGGCGTTATTGATCGCCAGCTCCGCCAGCGCCAGGCCCAATTCCGGGTGCTCGTTGAGCCACAGGCTGAAAGCGTCCTTGACCACACCGGAGACAAACGCCGACGCCTCGCGGGACGACAGACGCTCCTTGGTCTGGCCGGAAAATTGCGGTTCCTGCATCTTCATCGACAGCACGAACGCGATGCGCTCCCACACGTCTTCCGGCGCCAGCTTCACGCCGCGCGGCAACAGGCTGCGGTATTCGCAGAACTCGCGCATGGCGTCGAGCAAACCCTGGCGCAAACCATTGACGTGGGTGCCGCCCTGGGCGGTGGGGATCAGGTTGACGTAGCTTTCCTGCACGCTGTCGCCACCTTCCGGCAACCACAGCAGCGCCCAGTCGACGGCTTCTTTATTACCCGCCAGGCTGCCGCAGAACGGCTCGTTGGGCAGGCGTTCGAAGTCGCTGACCGAGTCTTCCAGGTAGGAGCGCAGGCCGTCTTCGTAATGCCACTCGACTTTCTCATTGGTGCCTTTGTCTTCAAAGGTCACCAGCAAGCCTGGGCACAACACAGCCTTGGCCTTGAGCACGTGTTTGAGGCGGCTGATGGAAAATTTAGGCGAATCGAAGTACTTCGGGTCTGGCGCAAAGTACACGCTGGTGCCGGTGTTGCGTTTGCCAACGGTGCCGATCACTTGCAGCTCGGTGGCTTTATAGCCATCGGCGAAGGTCATCTCGTACTCGTTGCCGTCGCGCTTGACCTTGACCCGCACGTGGTTCGACAAGGCGTTGACCACGGAAATACCCACACCGTGCAAGCCACCCGAGAACTGGTAGTTCTTGTTGGAGAACTTGCCGCCGGCATGCAGCTTGGTGAGGATCAGCTCGACGCCCGACACACCCTCTTCCGGGTGAATGTCCACCGGCATGCCGCGACCATCGTCGGACACTTCCAGGGAATGGTCAGCGTGGAGAATCACATGCACCGACTTGGCATGCCCGGCCAACGCTTCGTCGACACTGTTGTCGATGACTTCCTGGGCAAGGTGGTTCGGCCGACTGGTGTCGGTGTACATGCCGGGGCGTTTGCGCACCGGGTCGAGGCCCGAGAGGACTTCGATGGCGTCGGCGTTATAAGAGCTAGCGCTGGGAGTGGCCATGGGGTCTCGTCGTGAGTCGTTCGATTAAAAAGTAACCTGCGGTTTCCAGCATGCGTATTACAACGCTGCGAAATCGAAGGATTGATACTGATCTGCGCCAATCCCGGCAAAGCTCAACAGGGCTGGCAATTGCAGGGCGAACCCTTGGTAACCATGGTCGCCACCCGCCTGGATACGCAGCGCACAGGCCCGGTAATACTGTTGGGCGAGGCGATAATCCAGTGTTTCATCGCCCGTCTGCAACCACACCTGATAACGCCCGGCGTCTTGCGGCGCCGGCACTTCCAGCTCGGCCAGGGCCGTCACGTGGTCGTCAGTCAGTTCCCAGGTGTCGCCGGTGTAGAGGTTCTTCTGCGGGCCAAGGTGACCGTCGAACATCCGATGGGGGCTGACCGCAGGGTTGACCAGCAGCGCCTTGAGGCCATGGCGTTCGGCAAGGTGGGTTGCATAGTAGCCGCCGAGTGAGCTGCCGACCAGCAGCGGCCGACCGAGCTGCGCTATGGCGTCCTCCAATTGGGCAATTGCCTGACGGGGATGGTGATGCAGGGCCGGCACGCGCAGTTGGTCAGCCAGGCCGAGGGTGTCCATCACGGCGCTCAACTGGCTGGCCTTGTTGGACGCGGGGGCGCTGTTGAAACCGTGGATATACAAGATTGAAGCAGACATGCCGGGGCCTCCGCGCTTGCGCCAAAAAGAGGCGCAGTTTACAGGGATAGGCGCCTTGTGTGAGTGCCCTATCGTCTAGTCACCGCAGAGCGAGGTGCCTATCGGTTTACGGGTAACGGCTGGTCACCCGACCCAATCTCACAAGCAAAATGGGATCACATGTGGGAGCGGGCTTGCTCGCGATGCAGTCAACTCGGACCATCAGGCACACCGAGTTGCCTGCATCGCGAGCAAGCCCGCTCCCACAATTTAGTAGCCGTTACTGCCGTAATCCACGGTGAAGGCAAACCCCTCAACCCGCTCCACGCCCGTCTCCAACCGCCCATCGGCATGCAACCGCAGCCACCGATACCCCGGCGCCTGCTCGCTGACGTTAAAGTCCTCACTGCCCGGCGCGAACTGGATGCACGTAGACGGCGAAGCCAACAACCGCACGCCATTGCGTTCAAGGTCAACTTCCTGATGCACATGCCCCCAAAGCACCGCCCTGACCTGCGGAAACCGGTCAAGCACAGCAAACAAAGCCTCAGGATTACGCAACCCGATAGGCTCCATCCAGGCACAGCCAATCGACACCGGGTGATGGTGAAAACACACCAAGTGATGCCGGCTCGGCGCCTCGCTCAACGCCTGCGCGAGCAATTGCAGTTGTTGGTCTTGCAAATAACCCGGCACCGAGCCCGGCACTGCCGAGTCCAGCAGCGTGACGCGCCAGTTACCCACATCGACCACCGGTTCGAGCAAATCACTCTGCACCGCCGCGTGGGCCATGACCTGCGGCTCATCGTGGTTGCCGGGAATCCAGCGTGCCAGCGCCGAGATGGCTCCGGTCATCTGGCGAAACAGCTGGTAAGAGGCCAACGTGCCGTCCTGGGACAAGTCACCCGTGGCCAGCACCAAATCGATCTGCGGCTGTTGCTCGCGCACCCGCTCAATCACGCGCTGCAAGCTTTCGCGGGTATTCATGCCCAGCAGCGTGCCGTCGGCCTCGGCAAACAGGTGGCTGTCAGTCAGTTGCACCAGCAAGGCCGGCGCATCGGGGTTCAAGGTGGATACGCTCGGCAAGGCGCTCTCCCAAGGCAATCACAGGAAATGGACGTTTAGCGCGATTATGCTGGGGCAGGACACAAAGAGGAAACCCGGGAAGCAGACGCGGTTCACATCTACCGCACAACTTCGAACTCATGGCCCAAGGCCAGACAGTGGCTCAACCATTCCCCAAGGAACACATTAAGCTGTGCTTTCTCATCGGGCTGGTGCATGAACACGTTGGGGTAAGGATAGATGCTGCGAAAACGCCGCGCATGTTCGGCACTGATAACTTCGGCCATTCGCGCATCGTGGTACACCTGCACTTCAAGCTGCGGCACCGGCAGCCACGGCAGGCTGTGTTCCTGGCGCGCACGCAGGGTGGTGGTGTAGGGGCAATTCACAATGACCTCAAGGGCCAGCACGCCGAGCATCTGGTCGCCATGGGTCACGGCAATGCGCCGCGCCTCGGGGGCGTGGCGCATGTCGGGGAGCAAGCGCATCAGCCGCGCATAATTGGCCTCGCAGGCGGCCTGCAACCCGATCAGGTCGACTCGATAACGTTCCCGTGCCTTTACTGCCATAACCCCCTCACTTCCGCGCGATTAAGCGCAAGCCATTGCAGGGCGATGATGCTGGCTGCGTTGGAAATTTTACCGTCACGCACCGCCTGCAGGGCATCTTCGAATGCCCAGGGGGTGACCCGGATGTCTTCTGCCTCTTCTTCCAGCCCATGCACGCCACCCGCACCTGCGCTGTCGCAACGGCCCAGGTACAAGTGCACAAATTCGGTACTGCCACCGGGTGAAGGAAAATACTTGGTAATCGGCCACAAGGCGGAAAACGTCAGCCCAGCTTCCTCCTCGGCTTCGCGGTGTGCAACCTCCTCCGGCTCTTCATCCTTGTCGATCAGGCCCGCGACCATTTCCACCAGCCAGGGATTTTTGGTGCGGCCCATGGCGCCGACACGGAACTGCTCGATCAGCACCACTTCATCGCGCTGCGGGTCGTAGGGCAGGACGCACACTGCGTCATGGCGAACAAACACTTCACGGTTGATCACGCGGCTCATGCCGCCATCGAACTTCTCATGGCGCAGTTGCACGCGATCAAGCTTGTAGAAGCCCTGGTAGGCATTGTCGCGCTGAACAATTTCGATTTTGTTCGGCGTCGATTTGGCAACGTCAGTCATATGCTTCCTCGTTAGGCGCGTGCAATTCGCGCCATCCTAACGCGCTCCTGCCGGTTGGTGCAGCCCCTTTCCAGTTGCCGGGATAGACGGCGGGCGTCAAACTCACTCTAATCAGCTTAGTGGCGAACTGACGGCCTTGTTGGCAGTCGAAGCGCTACTCTTTTAGCTTTCCATCGATTTCCGAAGGACGCACATGCAGCTTTTAAAAGTCGCCTCCATGGCCTGTATTGCCCTGACCCTGGGTGCTTGCCAGAGCCTGTTTCAACCCAGTTACCTCAAGCCGTTGGACACCCAGGCAGACGCCTCGGAGCAGATCAAGCCTGGCTGCGACAGCCCTGACTGCCCGCTGGTGAACATTGATACCGTGCACTTCCCTGCCGAGCCGCAACTCGACAGCCTGGTGGAACAACGCCTGCTGCAGATGGCCCGCACCACGCCCGGCGCCAGCGTGCCGCCGACCTTGACTGCCTACCGCGACAAATTCCTGCGCGAGTCGCCCGACCGCCACAGCATGTACTTGCAGGCCAAGGTACGTGAGCAGCATGACGGACTGGTGATCATTGAAGTGTCCAGCTATCTGGACACGGGCGCAGCGCACGGCGAACCTGGCCGTGGTTTCATCAACTATTCGCGCTTGCTGCACAAAGAGCTGAGCCTGACCGACATGCTGTTGCCAGGCCAGGAACAGGCGTTCTGGAATACCGCGAAAGTCGCCCACAACAGTTGGCTGATCAACTCGCAGATGGACCGCGACCCGGAATTCGTGAAAACCTGGCCGTTCCAGAAAACCCCGAACATCGCCCTGACCAGTGGCGGCGTGGTGCTCAAGTACAACGTGGCGACCATCGGCCCTTACGCATTGGGGCTGATCGAAATGACCATCCCCTATGCGCGCCTCACCGGCGTGCTCAAGCCTGAGCTGATGCCTGCGCGCCACTGACGGCCCGGTTCAGCACCAGTTGTAACAACCCTGCCAGCACCAACGCCGGCAGGGTTGCGCCAACATCCGGGTACAGGTTGGCGAGCAGGTGATACGTGGCGATACCACCCAACCAGGCGACTAATGCCGGCCAGCGCAGGTTGGCGACGGCACCCTGGCCACGGCGGCGCAGAATAAAGTGATCGACCAGCACCACGCCGAACAGCGGCGCGAACACCGAGCCGATCAGCAGCAGGAAGTTCTGGTACTGCGCCAAGGGCGCGAGGCAGGCGATCAAGGTGCAGATCACGCCGATGGCCAAGGCCAGGTGCTCGACTTTCAAGCGCAGTAACATCCCGCTGGAGACCGCCGCCGAGTGAATATCGGCAAAAGCGTTTTCTGACTCGTCCAACAAAATCAGCAACAGCGGAATACCCAAGCCGGCGCCGGCCAGCGCCAGCAACAACGCATTCACCTCACCGCTGGGCGCGAACGCCAGGGTGTAGGCCACGCCCAGGCTCATCAGCCAGAAGTTACCGATAAAAAAGCCCAACGCCGTGCCGCCGAACACGCTTTTTGCACGCTTGCCGAAACGCGAGTAATCGGCAATCAGCGGCAGCCACGACAGCGGCATGGCGATGGCAATATCAAAACCCACGGCGAACGGCAGCGAACCGTCACCGGGCGTGGCCCACAGCGCGGCCAGGTCAGCCTTGGCGAACAGGTTCCAGGTCAGCCACGCGCACGCCGCGAGCAGCAGCCAAATGCCCCATTTGCGCAGGACTTGGCGTACAAACGTCAACGGGCCGCTGACGGCGAGCAAGGTCGCCAGGCCACCAAAAAACAGCGTCCAAACCAATGGGCTGGCCAACAGGCTGCCTTCGCTGAACGCGCGCGTGCCCAACACACTGGCAGCGTCGCGCATCACGATGATTTCGAACGCGCCCCAGCCGATCAATTGCAGCAGGTTGAGCAACGCCGGCAGGCTCGCGCCCTTGGCGCCGAGGCTGAGTTTGAGCGCAGCCATGGCGGACAGGCCGGTGTCGCTGCCGATCACGCCGACGGCGGCCAGCAACAGCACGCCGACCAGCGTGCCGAGGAAAATTGCCAGCAACGAGCCGGACAAGCCCAGCCCCGGCGCAAGCAGTGCGCCGGTTTGCAGGACCATCAGGCCGATGCCGAGGGAGAACCACAGAGAGAACAGGTCACGGCCGCCGAAAACGCGTTTGTCGCTCGGCACCGCGATGTCGGGTGAGTAGGTACTCGGTTGAATGCTCAAGGGTGTTATCTCTGAGGGGCTGATCGTTCCCACACTCTGCGTGGGAGTGCCGCTTTGGACGCTCTGCGTCCGCCTTTGTGACGCGCAGCGTCACGGGATGCACTCCCACGCAGAGCGTGGGAATGCTCGTCGGTGTCAGACCTTTTTGTACAACTGGCTGCCTTCCTGCTTGAACCGCTCCGCCTGCTCCGCCAAGCCCTTGGCCACGTCCACATCCACCGCTTCAATGCGCTGGTTGGCCGCGTACTCACGCACTTCCTGGGTGATTTTCATCGAGCAGAACTTCGGCCCGCACATCGAGCAAAAATGCGCGACCTTGGCCGAATCCTTCGGCAGCGTTTCATCGTGGTAGGAACGCGCGGTGTCCGGGTCCAGGCCGAGGTTGAACTGGTCTTCCCAGCGGAACTCGAAGCGCGCCTTGCTCAACGCGTTGTCGCGAATCTGTGCGCCCGGGTGCCCTTTGGCCAAGTCCGCTGCGTGCGCGGCGATCTTGTAGGTGATGATGCCGGTCTTCACGTCATCTTTGTTCGGCAGGCCCAAGTGTTCCTTCGGCGTGACGTAGCACAGCATGGCGCAACCGAACCAGCCGATCATCGCCGCACCGATACCCGAGGTGATGTGGTCGTAACCCGGCGCAATGTCGGTGGTCAGCGGGCCGAGGGTGTAGAACGGCGCCTCGTCGCAGCATTCAAGCTGCTTGTCCATGTTCTCTTTGATCAACTGCATCGGCACGTGGCCCGGGCCTTCGATCATGGTTTGCACGTCGTGCTTCCAGGCGATCTTGGTCAGCTCGCCAAGGGTTTCAAGTTCGCCGAATTGCGCGGCGTCGTTGGCGTCGGCAATCGAGCCGGGGCGCAGGCCGTCGCCGAGGGAGAAGCTGACGTCATAGGCCTTCATGATTTCGCAGATTTCGTCGAAATGCGTGTAGGTGAAGTTCTCTTTGTGGTGCGCCAGGCACCACTTGGCCATGATCGAACCGCCACGCGAGACGATGCCGGTGACACGCTTGGCGGTCAGCGGCACATAGCGCAGCAGCACGCCGGCGTGGATGGTGAAGTAGTCGACGCCCTGCTCGGCCTGTTCGATCAAGGTGTCGCGGAACAGCTCCCAGGTCAGGTCTTCGGCGGCGCCGCCGACTTTTTCCAGGGCCTGGTAGATCGGCACTGTACCGATCGGCACCGGCGAATTGCGGATGATCCACTCGCGGGTTTCATGGATGTGCTTGCCGGTGGACAAATCCATCACCGTGTCCGAACCCCAGCGGATGCCCCACGTCAGTTTCGCCACTTCTTCTTCGATGGACGAACCCAGCGCGCTGTTGCCGATGTTGCCGTTGATCTTCACCAGGAAGTTACGGCCGATGATCATCGGTTCCAGTTCGGTGTGGTTGATGTTGGCCGGAATGATCGCGCGGCCACGGGCGATTTCCTCGCGTACAAATTCCGGGGTGATGATTTTCGGCACGCTGGCGCCGAAGCTGTAGCCGGCGTGTTGCTGCTCAAGCAGGCCGCTGGCGCGTGCCTCTTCGAGCTTCATGTTTTCGCGGATGGCGACGTATTCCATCTCGGCAGTGATGATGCCTTTACGCGCGTAGTGCATCTGCGTGACGTTGGCGCCCGCCTTGGCGCGGCGCGGGTTTTTCACGTGGGCGAAACGCAGCGCGGTGAGTTCGGCATCGCTGAGGCGCTGTTGGCCGAAGTGTGAACTCAGACCTGGCAAGCGCTCGGTGTCGCCACGCACTTCGATCCACGGCGAACGCACATCGCCAAGGCCTTTGCGCACATCAATGATCACATTCGGGTCGGTGTACGGGCCGGAAGTGTCATACACCACCACCGGCGCATTGATTTCACCGCCAAAATCAGTCGGTGTCACGTCCAGGCTGACTTCGCGCATCGGCACGCGAATGTCCGGGCGAGTGCCCTGCACGTAGATTTTTTGCGAGCGGGTAAACGGCTGCACAGACCCTGCGTCGACCTTGGCCGACTCACTCAAGTGCACGGTATTTTTTGATTTTTGGCTTTTTAATTCGGTGCTCATCACGGGCTCTCCAACTATCCAGGCGGTGGATTTTTGTCGGAGCGAACCTGTGACGGACGGATGCACTGAAACCAGTGCTGTGCAAGGCACGAGGGTTGTTCGATTGTCGAACAACATCCCGGACGAAGCACAAGAGGACTCGCCGGGTGACGAGAAATCTTGTTCCCTACGCAGGCGCTAACCTGATCAGGTTCAACGGGATCCGGTATTTACCGATCTCAGCCTTCCAACAAGGCACCCCGACAAGAACACGGCCAGTCTAGACCATGGCGTGGGCAAATTGCCAACAGCGGTGTATTCAGCGTGATGAATGGCGTGATTACGGGATTGTTGCGCAGCGCAAGCGCCACTACACTCGGGCGTTGCCGCAATGCGTGACGCAACCCGTTGCCAAGCTTGGCCTTGGGCGATAAATTACAGCCATAATATTCATACTAGGGATCGCCTCATGCTGCGCAAACTCTCACTGGCTCTCGCCGTGTCTTGTGCGACCAATGGAATGGTCTGGGCAGCCGAAGCGCCCTTGTCCGCCAAAACCGACCTGGTCAGCGTTTACCAGGAAGCGGCGAACAACAATGCCGACCTGGCGGCCGCCCGTGCCCAATACGGCGCGCAAAAAGAAGTGGTACCCCAGGCCCGCGCAGGCTTGCTGCCGAACCTGTCGGCCAGCGCCGACAGCAATAACGTGCGCACCCAGATCGACCAACCGGCATCCACCCTCAACCGCGACGCGCACTCCTGGCGGGCGACCTTGAGCCAGCCGCTGTTTCGCGCCGACCGCTGGTTCCAACTGCAGGCCGCCGAAGCCGTCAACGAACAAGCCTCGCTGCAGCTCTCTGCCACCGAACAGAACCTGATCCTGCAAAGTGCCGAGAGCTACTTCGCGGTGTTGCGCGCCCAAGACAACCTGGCCTCGACCAAGGCCGAAGAAAACGCATTCAAGCGCCAGCTCGACCAGTCCAACGAACGCTTTGATGTGGGGCTGTCGGACAAGACCGACGTGCTGCAATCTCAAGCCAGCTACGACACCGCGCGCGCCAACCGCATCGTCGCGCAACGCCAGGTGGATGACGCCTTCGAAGCGCTGATCACGCTGACCAACCGCCAGTACAACGCAATTCAAGGCATCGTGCATACGCTGCCGGTGCTGCCACCGGCGCCGAATGACGCCAAAGCCTGGGTCGAAACCGCCGGGCGCCAGAACCTCAACCTGCTGGCCAGCAACTACGCGGTCACCGCCGCCGAAGAAACCCTGCGACAGCGCAAGGCCGGCCACTTGCCGACCCTTGACGCCGTGGCGCAGTACGAAAAAGGCGACAACGACGCGCTCGGCTTGAGCAACCCGAACCAGTTACCGGTGCCGTACGGTGGCGACGTGTCGCAGCGCACCATCGGCCTGCGCCTGAACATCCCGATTTACAGCGGTGGCCTTACCAGTTCGCAAGTGCGCGAATCGTATTCACGCCTCGACCAGAGCGAGCAGCAACGTGAAGGCATGCGCCGCCAGGTGGTCGAAAACACGCGAAACCTGCACCGCGCGGTGAACACCGACGTGGAGCAGGTACAGGCGCGCCGCCAGTCGATCATCTCAAACCAGAGCGCGGTGGATGCCACGGAAATCGGTTATCAGGTGGGCACACGCAACATCGTCGACGTACTGGATGCGCAGCGCCAGCTTTACTCGTCGGTGCGCAACTACAACAACAGCCGTTATGACTACATCCTCGACAACCTGCGTTTGAAGCAGGCTGCGGGCACGCTGAACCCAGGCGATTTGCAGGACCTGACGCGCTATCTCAAAGCGGATTACAACCCGGACAAAGACTTTTTGCCACCGGACCTGGCCAAGGCTGCCGCCGAGCAACTCAAAGCGCGGCCCGGCAACTAGGCTTTTGCGTAACGGCTGAGACGGGCGCCGCCCTGACAGCCGACGCAGGCCCACCCGCTCAAATACAGTCAACTGCAGCCAAATGCAGTCAACTGTGGGAGATTCTATGGTTTTGGGGAAGCCTCCAAAACCGCTTTCGACTGGTATTCGCTCAGGTTTTTCATGAGAGAAAACGCGATGCGAGCCAGCTTGCGGGCGATGATGACCAGGGCCT
>NZ_JBLZPT010000045.1:0-19784 GCF_049199985.1 Pseudomonas kitaguniensis | reverse complement strand
CGATTGCGGTGTGTCAGTTGAAAAATATTTATCTGACACACCGCAATCGCGAGCAAGCCCGCTCCCACAGAAAGCAAAAAAAGCAGATCTGCCGTGTATGCAAAATCCGCCCTTGATCTGCTTCAACCACTCAGGTCGGCTTTCAGGCCGCCGTGCAAAAGTGACCCGCCGTAAGGGCGGAACCCCTACCAGCCCTCCTTCAACATCCGCAACTCCAGATGCTGCAACAACATAATGGTTTTACCATCAACAATCTCACCGCTCGCCACCATCGCCAGTGCCTGCTCAAAACCCAACTCCAGCACCTCTATATCCTCGCCCTCCTCAACCAAGCCACCTCCAGAGCCAACCCGATCAGACGCTTGATACTCACCGATAAAAAAGTGAATACGCTCAGTCACCGAGCCCGGGCTCATGAACGCCGCATAGATCTTTTCCACATGCCCAACGCGGTAGCCGGTCTCTTCTTCGGCTTCCAGGCGAATACGCTCTTCAGGGCTGGCGTTATCCAGCAGCCCGGCGGCGGCTTCGATCAAGTAACCAGGGTAGTCGTTGACAAACGTGGGCATACGAAACTGTCGAATCAGCAGCACCGTGCGCTGCTCACGGTTGTACAACAGGATCGTCGCACCATTACCCCGGTCATACACCTCACGGGTTTGGGCTTGCCAACTGCCATCGCGACGGCGCAGGTCGAAGCTGTATTTTTTTAAAACATACCAACTGTCCGAGAGGGTTTCTTCGGCGGTGATGCGAACGCGGCTGTTGTCCATGGTGAGTCCTTACACGTGGGAGGTGGAGCATGTCCTCGCGCCGAAGCCAGCGTCAAGCTGGTAACACTTTGCAAGCAATCCGCATGAACGGCCGTCGAATTAATTCCTGCGCCCTTAAGCCATCTGTTAAAACCCGTGCTTGATCTTGGTACTGGAACCTTCATGCCCTCTCGTTTTATCTCCCGCCTCGGCCTGCGCTGGTTTCCCCTGCTGTGCATGGCGATCCTGATTATCGGCATGCCGGTCGGCTGCTCCGTGCTGCAACACAAAGAGCGCGAGCTGGTGTTTCGCATCGAGCCGGGCACTGCCGGCTGGTACACCGGCTTGCCCACGGGTGTGCAGGAATTCGACTTGAAACCGGCCAGTTTCAAATCCGGGCAAAACCTGCACGGCTGGTGGTACCCGGCAGAAAAGCAGGACGCGCCCGCGATCCTCTACCTGCACGGTGTGCGCTGGAACCTCACGGGGCAGTTGTTTCGGATTGAGCAATTGCACGCGCTGGGCTATTCGGTGCTGGCCATCGACTATCGCGGTTTCGGCCAAAGCCATGGCGAGTTGCCTTCGGAAACCACGGTGTATGAAGACGCCCGCATTGCCTGGGAACGCTTCCAGGTGTTGCAACCCGACCCGGACAAACGCCTGATCTACGGGCATTCGCTGGGTGGCGCGGTCGCCATCGACCTGGCGGCGCAATTGAGCCAGCAAACGCCGGTGCCGGTGCGTGGGCTGGTGATCGAGTCCACCTTTACTTCGCTGGGGGATGCGGCCGCTGCCGTGGCGAATACCTCACTGCCGGTGCGCTGGTTGCTGTCGCAAAAATTCGACTCGATCGACAAGATCGCCGATGTGCACATGCCACTGCTGGTCGTGCATGGCCTTGACGACCAGTACGTGCCGCCGCGTTTCAGCCAGCAATTGTTTGACGCGGCTCAGGAACCCAAGCGCTTGCTGCTGGTGCCAGGCGCTACGCACAACAACAGCATGCGCATGGCCGGCCCTGGTTATGCTCAGGCGCTGGACAGCCTGATGCGCGAGAAGACGCCAGCACAGGTGATGACACACTCCACACACCGCGACGGCGACTCATAAAATTGCTTTTCGGCACTGGGTTCGCGCTTGGCTGTCAAGCGCAAACCCTGCCCATACTGGCCCTCGCCGAAAGTTGATCAAATATTAACCGTAGGTTAAATCGCCATACCCGCTGGGGTCCGGCAAAGTTATCCACAGAGATACCCACGGTTTTCGTGGACAACTCTTTTTAATTTTTTACGATTTTTTTGTTCAGTAAACGCCTTCGGGAAAGGTGCCCGGCAGCAAAATCTCGCGATTCACGTTGCGTATATCGTTATAGCCACACAGCGCCATCGACACGTCCAACTCGCGGGCGATAATGTCAAGGGCCTTGGTCACCCCCGCTTCGCCCATTGCCCCCAAACCGTACAAGTGCGGGCGGCCGATCATCGTGCCTGTTGCGCCCAGCGCCACCGCTTTGAGTACGTCCTGGCCGGAGCGAATGCCGCCGTCGAGCCACACTTCAATCTGATTGCCCACCGCCTGCACAATCGCCGGCAATTGGCTGATGCTCGACGGTGCGCCGTCCAGCTGGCGGCCACCGTGGTTGCTGACCACCAGCGCATCAGCGCCGGAATTGGCCGCCAGACGCGCATCTTCCACGTCGAGGATGCCCTTGATAATCAGCTTGCCGCCCCAGCATTTCTTGATCCATTCCACATCAGCCCAGCTCAGGCGCGGGTCGAACTGCTGGGCGGTCCACGATGACAGCGAACTCATGTCAGCCACGCCCTTTACATGCCCGACGATGTTGCCGAAACCATGGCGCTTGGTGCCGAGCATGCCCATCACCCAACGCGGCTTGGTCATCATGTTGAGGATATTCGGCAGGGTCAGTTTGGGCGGCGCCGACAAGCCGTTGATCAAGTCTTTGTGGCGTTGCCCGAGGATCTGTAAGTCGAGCGTCAGCACCAGCGCGTCGACCCCGGCGGCTTTGGCGCGCTCGATCAACTGCTCGATAAACGCGCGGTCACGCATCACATACAGCTGAAACCAGAACGGCTGGCCGACATGCTCCGCAATGTCCTCCAGCGAACAGATGCTCATGGTCGACAAGGTGTAGCGCAGTCCGAACGCGGCGGCGGCGCGCGCGGTGAGTATTTCGCCATCGGCATGCTGCATGCCCGCAAGCCCGGTGGGCGCCAGTGCTACCGGCATGGCCATGTCCTGGCCAATCATGCTTGTGCGAATTGAACGCTGATCGATATTGCGCGCCACGCGCTGGCGAAACTGGATGCGCGCAAAGTCGCTTTCATTCGCGCGGTAAGTGCTTTCAGTCCAGGAGCCGGAATCGGCGTAATCGTAAAACATCCTTGGAACACGCTGTTGCGCCAGTTTGCGCAAGTCTTCGATGGTTGTGATCAACGGCATCTGGGTCACCTTTCCCTGAACTGACCTTAGAGAGTAACCGCGCATCGACGGCGCAACCAGCCATTGCGTTTATATGAACGGGCGACTAACCTCGCAAAAACCTGCAAAAAGACGCACAAACATGCACAGCACTCATCACGCCATCGACCTGCCCTCGTTACGCAAACAAAAAATCCTGTTGCTGCTGGAACGCGATGGCAAAGTCACCGCGCCGGAACTGGTGGAGCACTTTGCCGTGTCGCAAGACACCATTCGCCGCGACTTGGCTGAACTCGCCGCCGCCGGCCTGTTGCAACGCGTGCACGGCGGCGCCCTGCCCCGGCCCAAAGACACCGGCAAAGACTTCTTCACCCGTGTCGGCGAAACCAATGAGGTGAAGCGCCACCTGGCGAAGCTGGCGGCGGCGCAGGTAGAAGATGGCCAAATCGTGCTGTTCGACTCCGGCTCGACCACGCTGCAAATTGCCCAGTCATTGCCGCGTTCGATCCGCCTGACGGTGGTGACGCCATCGCCGATGATCGCCATCGCGCTGGCGGACCATTCTGAGGTGAAGGTGATTCTCGCCGGTGGCCAACTCAACCCCGCCACCTTGTCCACCAGTGGGCACGAAACCGTGCGCCTGATTCAGAGCATCAAGGCCGACCTGTTGTTTATGGGCGTGTGTGCGCTGCATCCGCACGTCGGCATCAGCTCGTTGCACTTCGATGAAGTGGCGGTCAAGCAAGCCTTGCTCGACAGCGCCTCGCAAGTCGTGGCGGTGACCACGGCGGACAAACTCGGCGCGGTGGAACCCTTTGTGGTGGCGCCGTGCAGCCGCATTCACACGCTGATCACCGAGTGGCATGTGCCGGGTGCCGAGGCGTATGAGCAGCTAGGTTTGCAGGTGCTGCGGGTCGAGGCCGAGTAAGTACAAGGCATCCGCCACAGCATGGCCGCTGGCGGTGTTGTCAAAAATGCACCAGGTGGGGATGCCTGCGTCAACCGACTGGCTTAACAACCGCGCATAGGCTTGCACGCGTTCCGCGCCATAAGCACTGTGATAAATACGCGGCGTGCCGTGCAGGCGCCAATAACGCACGCCCTGCCAGCCTGCCGGCGCATCGCCGCCGTCGATGGCTGGCGGATCGGCGGCCACACGGCCTATCTGTAAGTGCTGCAACACGCCATCGGCTTCAAGCCAACTGGCGTGACGCGGTTCAAGCACCACGGCACCGGAAAAACGTTGGCGTAATGCGCTAAAAAACTGCAGGGCGACAGCGGCTTCGTAGCGCAACGATGGCGGTAGCTGAACCAACAGGCAGCCAAGTTTTTCGCCCAGTGGCAGGCACTGTTGAAGAAATTCCTCCAGCGCCGCTTCGCACCCCTGCAAGCGCAGCTCATGCGTGATGCGCTTGGGCAGCTTGACCGAAAAAGCAAACGCCGGTGGCACGCACTGCCCCCAGCGTTGGTAGGTTTTGGCCAAGTGCGGCCGGTAAAACGAACTGTTGATTTCCACCGCATTGAAGCGCGAAGCGTAGCGCTGCAAATGTGTACCTTCAGGCGCAAATGCCGGCCAGTTCTCACGCGGCAAACTCCACCCCGCACAGCCCACATACAGCGCTGCGGTCAAAACAGCACCGAGGCCGCATCGCGCATGAAGATCTCGATGGTTTTAGGCCCGACGCCGTCGAACTCACCCAAGCGTTTTTCGAACGCCTGACGGTCGGCACTGGCGCTGCGAATGTTGGTGATCTTGCCGGCGTACTCGGCGTTGAGCTTGGCGCTGAGGTCGAGCAAACGCTGGGCGGTGCTTTCGTCATAGCGCACGTAATGCGCGCGCCCAAGCATGCTGACCAGCTCGCGCGAGGTGCAGTGCTGCAACTTGCGCGCGGTGTCGCGGCCTTGTTCTTCCACGATCACCTTATACGCCTGCGCGGCGATCGGCGCCTGAATGCGCTTGCCCATCAAGAAGCTGGCGATAAACCACTTGAACAAGCTGCTGTCATCTTCGGGCTTGAGCTCAATGCCCAACTCAGACGCCGTGATCGACTTGGCCATGCTCAGTGGCCCAACTTGCGCTCGGCTTCAGCGGCCTGCTGATTGATCGCGTCGGCCTGGCGTTCAAGGTCTTTGATCGAGGTGGGCGTGAGCACTTTATCGACGCCTTTAGTGTTGGGATTGGCCTGTTCCAGGGTCTGGCCCTTGGCGGCTTTTTCGGTGCCCTTTTGAGCGTCTTCCGAGCTGATGGGGGCTGGGGTTTTGTCGGCGGTTTGGTGATCAGTCACGGTGTGTCTCCTGGCAGTTGAGGCCCACAAAAAACGGCGGGCACGTATGCAGCAGAGCCTGCCGTTTTTCGATAGTTCAAGGAAATTGCCGCGCGTTGCCGCTGCAGAAAGCCGCCGGAGAAATAAGCGCAAATTAATTTAAACCTTTGCTGCCCGGACTCGCTCCATTCTCCCATGTCGCTTATTTAATCAACCCAGCAGGAGAGACTCGATCATGAGTGCAGACCTTAACGGCAAGAAGATTTTAATCATCACGTCCAACACCGGGATTGAGCGCGACGAGTTGGTCAAACCGCTCGAAGCGCTGCGCGGCTATGGCGCGACCGTGACCCACGGCTCCAGTGACGGCGGCACCACGCAGACATTTGTCGGCGACACCGAGAAGGACCGCACCGTCGAATCCGACGCCAAGCTGGCCGACTTGTCCGGCGCAGATTTTGATGCGCTGGTCATTCCCGGCGGCACCGTGAATGCCGACACCCTGCGCCTGGACGCGGCCGCGCTGAAGCTGATCAATGAATTCGTCAAAGCCGGCAAAACCGTCGCAGCGATCTGCCATGGGCCATGGGCGTTAATCGATGCCGGCGTGATCAAGGGCAAAACCCTGACCTCCTATAAAAGCGTGCGCACCGACCTGGTAAACGCTGGCGCGGCGGACTGGGTAGATGCCGAGGTCAAGGCGTGCAAGGCAAATGGCTGGACGCTGATCACTTCGCGCACACCGGATGATATTCCGGCGTTCAACCAGGCGATTGCCGAGGCCGTTGCTGGTTGAGGCCACTCGGTTAAACCAAAACAGGCGCCCTCGGGCGCCTGTTTTTTTGTGTCTGTTTCAGCTTCTGCGTTGGTCGGGCATCTCGCGTTTTGGCCCGAACATGGCCCAGGCAATCAGCCCGAACAACGGTACAAAAATCAGAATAATCAGCCACAGGCCTTTAGTCTCCCAGCCACCGGTGCTGCGTAATACGACATTGATTGCCCACAGCTCCAAGAGCAGCAGAATCACCGCCAAACCGATCCAGACATATTCTATTTGCATGATTCACCTCCTGAGGTCCTATGCGTTAGGTCAATGATTACGGCTGAGGGTTCATTAAAATAATTTTCACGCACCCGGTCAGGCGGCGTAATGCACGCCTTGTACACATCGCCCGTGCAACCTGCACGACATGCCAGGTTCAGCCGCCACGCTAACGGGTTGATTTTAATAGACTTGAGCCACCTTCACGACTTGGTACACCTGATGCAAGGTCAGGCATAAGAGGCGCGCACTTCGACGCGCCGACTATTACCCGTGAGGCTCCACCATGAATGCAATTGACCTTCTCGAAGCCGACCATGTACGCGTAAAAGCGTTGTTGACTCAACTCAGTGAGTCCACCGAACGTGGCGTGAAAAAGCGCACTGAACTGCTGGCCAAACTCGAAGCGGAAATCAGCCTGCACACCAAGCTTGAGGAAGAGATTCTTTACCCTGCCTTTCGTAAAGCCGGCGGCAAAGAGCAAGACATCATGTACCACGAAGCCAAGGAAGAGCACCGCACCGTTGACGCTCTGGTGCTGCCCGACCTGAAGCAAACCGAGCCTTCAACCACCGAGTTTTCCGGCCGGGTAAAAGTGGTCAAAGAGCTGTTGGAGCACCATATCGAAGAAGAGGAAAAAGAAATGTTTCCTCAGGCCAAGAAGCTCTTGGGCAAAGCGCTGCTCGAAGAGCTGGGCGCCGAAATGGAAGCGATGAAAGCAGCCCACAAAAAAGCGCAATCCAGCAAGCCTATGGCGGCTTGATTGCAGCACAGCCCAAGCCTGGGGCTAACTCAGGCTTGGGTGCGGCCGGATGAAATATCCATGCACAGGGGAATGCGTCATGAAGACCAGAAGCTCCCAAAGGATTTTACTGATTGTAGGTTTTTCAGCCGTGTTGAGCGGCCCTGCCTTCGCCGCTTTCGGCGATAATCCAAACCCTTCGGCGACTGCCGTAAGCGGTGCCAATGCGGCGGGCTCTGCAGTACCGCCCGTCACGCACAGGCACAAAAAAACCGCCTCGCCGACGAAGGATCAGAAGGCGCCGACTGCAGGCAAATCAACCCGGCAGCCAAGCCGTGAAAAGCCTGAAGAAAAAGCGCTGACTGCGCCGTGATCAGCCGCGTCGCGCCAGCGGTTTTTGAGGATGTTACGGCACCGCCAACCAGCCGCTGAAGCCTGCCTGCTCGGTCAGTGGGCACCAGGCGAACTGACTGGCCGGGGCTGGCAATGCCTGCTGTTCGAGGTCGGCCAGCGCGGCGCCCTTCGACTGTTTCCAATCAAAAAGCCGGGTGTTTTCCCACGCGAGGACAATGCCTTGGGCCTGGCTGTCATCGGCATTTACCCAACTCGCCGCTGCAGCCGCCATGAACGCTTCGACAGGCTCAGCGTCGATCCGCGTGCGGTACGGCGAGGCCAGCAACCATCGGCAAACATTCAGGTGATATGTCCAATCCGGCGCAGGCTGGTTGCGATAGGCCCAGGTCATAAAGCTGCGGAACAGGTTCAAACCCTCGGGCGGGTCGAGCTTGAGCAACGCCGGGCAGATGTCGAACACGCCGTGCCAATAGGGCAACAAACGTGCATCCAGGTGCACAAAGCAGCGCGAGTTACTCGGGTATTCAGGCCGCGCCGGTTCCGCGCGCAGGCGACGGGGCACCTTGACCAGGTGCTTGGCACCTGCAGGCAATAGAAGGGTCATGCAATGCACTCACAGTCGTGACGATAGAACGCCTCCTGATCACAGGAGGCCCAAGGCACACGTCAGAATGCGGGGGAAGCGCGAGGGTTGGCCGAGGGCCACGAATAACGCGGAGGCGCTTTGTTGCGCCGCTCGTGCGCTGGGCGCGGGGTTTGCCCGAGGCTCAGTAACCAGACCAAGCCGATGAGGAACACAATGGCCACGGTCACCGCGGAACACACCGGGCAGGCAAAGTAGTTCGAGATGTTGCTGGAAGACGGGTTTCCTAACCCTTTGTCGGAAACTGGCGCTTGGCTACCGCCCACCGAACAGAACGCCCCACCGATCCCGTTGAGCTGCTGGCCCACCATTTGCCCATGGCCCAAACCGCAGGCGAACAGGTTCATCAGTACGCAGAGGTACAAGGCCCAGGCGATCAGCGAACGGTTGGGGTGGCTCAATTTCATGGCGGCGACTCTACACTGAAGCGTCATTAGGGTGAAACCCCACCCTTGCCTGCGGCAGAACGTCGCAGATTACGCGGGCTGGCCAGGGTTGGTAGACTGTGCGCCCGCCTCGTTTCCACGTTTTAACGTCTGGTTTTCGACGCCTGATGTGTAGACCAGAGCAATGCAGGCGTTTAACAGGATGCACAGTTGATGAGTACTTTATTCACCCGCCGCAAAGTGCTGACCGGTATGGGCCTGCTGGGCCTTGGCAGCCTGCTGGGCGGCTGTGACTACAGCCCCAAGCTGAACTTCAAGTACGGCAAGGACCTCAGTGACAAGATCATGGGCCGCACCTTCAAGCTCAAAAACACCGACGGCGAACCCGTCACCCTGAGCTCGTTCCGTGGCCTCATGCCAGTGGTGTTCTTCGGGTTCACCCAGTGCCCGGCGGTGTGCCCCACCACGCTGGCGCGCGCCGCCCAAGCCAAGAAGCTGATGGGCCGCGATGGCGAGATCATGCAGGTGGTGTTCATCACCCTCGACCCCGAGCGCGATACCCCGGAGCTGCTCGACCGCTACGTCAAAGCTTTCGACCCAAGCTTTGAAGCGCTGTACGGCACCCCGGAAGAAATCGCCGTGGCGGCCAAGGAGTTCGGGATCTTTTATGAAAAAATCCCCGCCGGTGACACCTACACCTTGTCCCACACCTCGACCAGTTTCGTTTTCGACACCCGTGGCAACCTGCGCCTCGGCCTGTCGGCATCCCTTACCGCTAAAGAGTGCGCAGAAGACCTGCTCACCGTCATGGAGGTCTGCTAATGACTGCCGCTCACTGCCTCAAGCGCTTCACCCTCGGCCTCACCCTGCTGGGCCTCGCCGCGCACGCCAGTGCCCAAGTGCTGGTGAGCGACGCGTGGGTACGCGCCACGGTGCAGGGCCAGCCCTCCAGCGGCGCGTTCATGACCCTGACTGCCGACAGCGACAGCAAACTGGTCAGCGTGACGACGCCGGTGGCCAAGGACGCGCAAATCCATGAAATGAGCATGAAAGACGACGTGATGCGCATGGGCCCGGTGAACTCGGTGGCCCTGCCCGCCGGCAAAGCGGTCAAGCTCGACCCGAACGGTTACCACGTGATGCTGATGGGCCTGATCGGCCAGATCAAGGAAGGCGAACACGTGCCGCTGAGCCTGACCGTGGAAAACGCCAAGGGCGAGAAGCAGTCGGTTGACGTCACCGCCACGGCCCGTGCGCTGGATGGCATGGACCACAGCAAGATGCACTGAGCGGCTCAATCCACAATAAACAGCGTGGCCCCGGTCGGCGTGGAAGAGCGATGCCCTTCCATGTCGTTGCCCACCTGATAACTCATCCCGGCCGTCAGCGTGAACCGGCGGCCGTCCTCCAGTTCTGTGTGTAACTCGCCTTCGAGGCACAGCAGAACGTGCCCGCGCCAACACCAATGATCTGCCAGGTAACCTGGCGTGTACTCGACCCTGCGCACCCGCGTGCTGCCAAAGTGGCAAGTGCGCCACACGGCGCTGCCGGTGACGCCTGGGTGGGTTACGGCGTCGACGGTGGCCCAATCGGTGATGGCAAACGGTACGGCGGTGAGTTCCATGCTGGGCTCCATCGTGAGTTATCGTGGCTCGACCTTAGCCGCCCGGCATGTGCTGCGATAGACACAGATCGCCTGCTTTTGTGGGATACAGGTAGCGCGTTTGTTAGGCTGGCGGCTCAGCTTTTGTGGACGCGCGCTTATGCAGATTGACCCTGCTTTCATCCTTTACGAGACCGAGCACTGGCAGCTTAACCATCATCTGACGTCTAAGCTGCCGGGCTACCTGATGCTGGGCGCCAAGGCTGCGACGAACGCCCTCGCCGATATGCCGGCCGCCGCCCTGGCTGAGCTGGGTGGCTTGCTCGCCAACACCCAACAAGTGATTGAGGCGCAGCTTGCGCCTAAATGGCTGTATGTCAGCCGCTACGGGCATATGCCGGGGTTCGCGCTGCACTTTCATTTCATCCCGGTGTATGGCTGGGTCGAGGAAGCGTTTTGGCGGGATGCGCGTTACCGAGTGCTGCAAGGCTTTGGCTCGCAGGCACCCGGGCAAACGCTGACCGATGGGGCTGAGCTGACGTTGTTTGTGTGGCGCGAGTTTGGCGAGAGTGCCACCCCACCGGTTATCCATGGAGAGCCGGTTGAACAGGTTATCGAGCGATTGCGCAGCGCTTTCAGCACCGGGTAAAGATCAACTGTGGGAGCGGGCTTGCTCGCGATTGCGGTGTGTCTGATAAGTATTTTTCAACTGACACACCGCTATCGCGAGCAAGCCCGCTCCCACAGTTGACTGAGTTGGGCTGGGAGATGGGTGTCGAGTGGGTTTGATACATCCTGTCGGTTGCACCTCGGCTGACGGCACCCTATAGTTCGCCCCGTCGCTGGCATTGGTCGGCGACAGGGTTTCGCAGCCCTAAAATTATTACCAATACCGTCAAACATGACGCAGCAGATTTACAGCTGCGTCTGGTTTTATGGCGGTTGTGCGTGGGAGTCCTTAGGGGCTGCCGGGTTCTGGTAATAATCCCCGGTCTGCGAACCCGCGCACAGCTGCCACCCGTTTGTTTCGCAGCAAAAAGGTGGCGATATTTCTTTCTTAGAGATTATTACCATGACGACTCAACACCCGCCCCGCCGCTTCACCCCCATGACCCAAACCGCAACCGATTACCCTGTCATGCTGATCGACAGCGATGCCCCGCTGCGCGAGCTGCACGCCTGCGCCAGTGAGCGCCTCAACGCCGCACTCGCCTACCTGCACCTGATGGCCTGCTCCAACGTGTCCGACTACGCCGAGCATGACATCAATACCGTCGCCAACACCGCTCGGATCATGGTCCAGGATGTGGCGGATGTGTTCACGGTGATGGAGCGGCGCGGCTTTGATCTGCCTGCCGAGAGTTGATGTGGCGTGAGCTTTAAGGAAACCCGCTTCGGCGGGTTTTTCAGTGCCATGAATGATCAATATGCAGTGGGCCCGCAATGGGGTTTTCTTTATCCTGTCGAGCTTTCGTTTAACGCCTCAGGAAACGCCATGCCCGCCCTCGCCTTTCGCCATGCACTGCCCGCCGACGCCGCCCGTTGCTTTGACATCGAAACCCGTGCCTACGAAGGCGACGAAGCCGCGACCCTGGAAAAGATCGCCACGCGCATTGCGCAGTACCCGCAAGGCTTTCTGATCCTTGAAGCGGATGGCCAGGTGGTGGGTTTCATCAATGGTGGCTGCGCGCATCACGTGGTGATGTCAGACGAGGCCTTTAAGGAATTGGTCGGCCATGCGCCCGAGGCGCCAAATGTGGTGATCATGTCGGTGGTGGTCGACCCGGCGCATCAGGGCAACGGCTATTCCACGGCATTGATGACCGAGTTTGTGCAGCGCATGCGCGCGATGGGCAAGCAGACGATTCACTTGATGTGCAAAGAGCAGCATGTGCCGTTGTACACGCGCATGGGCTACACCTATGTGCAGCCTTCGCCTTCGGATCATGGCGGTATGGCCTGGCATGAAATGCTGATGGTGCTCTAACAACGCGGGCGTTTCCAGCTGACTGCACCGCGCGCAGTAGTCAGGCTCAGGCTTTTTCCAAACAACCGATTCTCGTGGGTTTCGCCCTGAAAGCTATACGTCGGCGAGCCCAGCGCTGCATAGCCGCACCGCGGGTAAAAAGCCAACGCCCGTTGATTGCCCACCCACACCGTCGCCCACAGCATCGACGCCCCGTCACGCGCGGCACAATGCTCGGCCGCTTGCAGCAGTTGATAGCCGATACCCAAGCCGGTAAAGCGCCCCTGCAAATACAGGCGTTGCAGTTCGGCAACCGCGGGCGTTGGGATCATCGCATGGTCGGCGCGCAGCTTGATCTGGGCGAAACCGACGAGGTGGCCGTTGGCTTGCGCCACCAACATCGCGATGCCAGGCTCGGCCAGCAGCCGTGCGATAGTAGCTGGCGCAAAGGCTTGCAGCGCCTCGTTGGCGATGGCGCTGCGAATGCCTTCGGTGGCGTAGGTGTCGAGGAATACCTGCATGCCCAGCACGCCAATGCACAGCGCGTCTTCGGGGATGGCAGGACGAATCAGAATGGACTCGGTCATCGCGTCACACGGTTAAAAATGCAAGGGCCGATGTTTTAACACGAACGGTGATCAGCCGTCCTGGCCTTGCCCCGCAACGCGGATCGCGGATGGCGACTCAGCAGGCGTCTGTGTAATGATCGCCCGGACCTCTCAAGGGATGGAGCCACCGCCATGTCGCTGACCACCGCCACCGACCCCGCACAAGCACCGCGCTTCTGGCGTGACGAGCGCTTGCCGTTTATCGAGGCGCGCACCATCGCCGACGGGCGCAAGGTCACTTACACCCGGCATGCGCACGAGCATTTTTCCATCGGCGCGATCACCACCGGGCGCAGTTATTACCACTACGGCGCGCAGACTTTCGAGATCAGCGCTGGCACCGTGGTGCTGATGAACCCCGGCGATGTGCATGCCTGCAACCCTGTCCATGATGAGCCGTGGTCGTATCACATGCTCTACCTCGACACGCCGTGGCTGACCGACTTGCAGCACCAGTTGGGTTTCAGTACCGATCAGGGTTATCGGCCGTTCAACACGCCGCACACCCGCGACGCCGTGCTGTACAACGGCGTGCTCGAACTGTACCGGGTGCTGTTGGATGAGCAGGCTGAACTGTTGCAAAAGCAGAGCGCATTGGTGAGTTTTTTCACCCAGGTGCAGCAGCGTCTGAACCCTTCGCTGACGCCGGTGCGTGAGGTCAATCACAAGCTTGCGCGTGCTGCCGAGTACATCGGCGAGCACTGCACCGAGGCCTTGAAACTCGAAGACATTTGCCTGGCGGCCGAGCTTTCGCCGTCGTACCTGATCCGCGCGTTCAAGCAGTATTACGGGCTGACACCCCATGCTTACCTGGTGAACCGGCGCATCCAGTTTGCGCGCACTCAATTGCGCAACGGCGAGCTGATTGCCGATGTGGCGCTGGCGGCAGGTTTTGCCGATCAGGCGCACTTTCAGCGCACCTTCAAACAGCATTTCGCCGCCACGCCGGGGCAATACCGCGACGGGCTCAAGCCATCAGCAAATACCCCACACTGGCCACCAGCAACGCGGCCATTGAGCGGTTGAACAGGCGCACGCCCTGCGGGTTGGCGAGGTAGCGCCGCAAAAAAGTCCCGGCATAGGCCCAGCAGGCCACCGACAGGTAGCAGATCACCAGGTAGAGCGCTGCAAACAGCCACACCTGGCCGGCGTCACCATCCGCCACAAACAAACCCATCCCGGCCACGCAGGCCAGCCAGGCTTTGGGGTTGAGCCATTGCATGATCGCGCCATACAGCATCGACGGCGCCGTGGCGCTGCCGTCGGCGTCGAGGCGGCCATCGTCGACCGCAAGTTTCCAGGCCATGTACAGCAAAAACGCCACGCCGCCCCACTGAATCAACTGCGTCAACAGTGGCCAGCGCACCAGCACTGCATGCAGCCCCAGGCCGATCAGTATCAACAGCAAGGTGAAGCCTGCGGCGGCGCCGAATACGTGTTTCTGGCTGGCGGCAAAACCGAAGCGCGCGCCCGTGCTTAGCGCGACTACATTGACCGGCCCCGGCGTGATGGAGGTCGCCAGGGCGAAGGCGGCCATGGAGATAATCAAGCTCATTGCAGTTCCTTTTGATAATGGCAAGCGGTGCTGCCAAGCGACATGACCTCACGGTAACGGGCGAAACGATGGCGGTATTGAACAAAATACCCCTGAGCCTTTGCGGTTTTCGGTGCACAGACCTTGTACTCTGTGCGCGCCCTCCGCTTGCAACCCCATCAGGACGCCAATGCCCAACCCGATTCCTCGCCGACGCGATGCCGCTGTCACCCGTGAAGCGATTTTAGTGTCCGCGCGCAACGCATTTGCCCAATCGGGCTATGACGGCGCCGCCATGCTGGAAATCGCCGCCGGCGCCGGGCTGACGCCGATGCTGGTGAACCGCTACTTCGACTCCAAGGAGCAGTTGTTTGCCGAAGTGATTGCCGACACCGTCGCCAGCCCGAGCATGCTCACGCAAGGCAACCTCAGCGCGGAAAACCTTGGCCGCACCCTCGCCACCACGCTGGTGAGCCTGACCGAAGCGGGCAGCGCGCCGCTGCAAGGGTGGCTGATCATGCTGCAGGCGGCATCGAGCAAACGCGCAGCGGGGGCTGCGCGCGAGCACCTCGAAAAAGGCCCACAGGCCAGCATGGCTGCCACGCTCAAGGGCGCGCATCAGCAAGAACGTGCGGCACTGGTGATGGCGTTGGTCTCGGGCTTTCTGGTGACGCGCCAGAGCCTGGAACTGTCGGCGCTGGCCAAGGCCGACCCGCAGGTGTTGATCGACTTGCTGACGCCGTTGTTCCAGCAACTGGTGGACGGCTGACCGCGCGGCTACAAGCCCCGGTTGCGCAACCACTGCAAAAAACCCTTTTTGACCGGCACCACCGGTGCCTCCTGAATCAGCGCCTGCGCCGTGTGCAGGCGGAAATCCAGTAGCGCGCGCATCGCTTCACTGATGTCATGCCGCGCATCCAGGCAGGGTTTCAGGTATTCCTTCTCGATGCGGTACAGCGTGCAAAAGGTCTTGGCGGTGAAGTCCGCCAGTGTCGCCAGATCGGACAGGATCCCCGCCTCGCCAATCACCTCGCCTGGCCCCATGCGCCCGGCTTCGAACGCGTGGCCGGCTTTAATCAACATCACCGAGACCACGCCGGACTCGACGATAAACAGATGGTCGCTGACCTCCCCGGCCGGCAAAATCGTCTCGCCCGCGCGGTAGGTGTGCAGGGTCATGTTCTGGCTGAACGTGTCTTTCTCTTCCTGACGCAGGGTGGAGAAAATCGACGAGCGCTCAAGCAACGCGCGCGCGCCAGACATCGCCGGCGGCGCGGCGCTTTCGGTGGCTGACAACAGGCCCACGCCCGCCGCCTGCAGGTGCCGAAAGGCCAAATCGTAAAGCTGGTTGCGCACTTCGCGCTTGAGCGCCATCGCCGGCACAAAACCGCTTATTTCATACTCGACGCCGCCACTCGCCGAGGCCTTGAACGCGACACTGGGCGCGGGTTTGGCCAGCAGTGGCCGGCAACCTTGCATCGCGCGTTCCAGCGCCTCGATCACGGTTTGAGGGCGCGCATGCGGGCTGACTTGCAGGCTGACCGTCAGGCCGAACATGTCCGCCGGGCGCGAGAAGTTAATAATTTTGGCCTTGGCGGCCAGGGAGTTGGGGATCACCGCCATGCTGCCCTGCGAGGTTTGCAGCCGCGTGGCGCGCCAGTCGATATCGGTGACCCGGCCTTCGGTGCCGTCGATGGAGATCCAGTCATCCAGTTGATACGGCTTGGTGGTGTTGAGGACGATCCCGGAAAACACATCGCTCAGGGTGCTTTGCAGCGCCAGGCCGACGATGATCGCCACGGCGCCGGACGTGGCAAGCACGCCCTTGACCGGCAAGTCGAGCACGTAGGCCATGGCGGCGATGATCGCAATCAGAAAAATCACCGCGCCCATCAGGTCTTGCAACAGCCGCCCCGTGTGGCCGACGCGCTGCATCATCACCGTGCCGAGCAATACCGTAAGGGTGCGCGCAGCGAACAGCCACCAGCCAATCTGCAAGGCGGTGGCAGCCAAATGCAACGCCGTGTTGTCGGCATACGGCGCCAGTTGCATGGGGTTCATGCCATCGTTGAACAGCACGGCACTGAAGACCGCAAAGATCGCCAAGCGCGCCGCCAGCTTCCAACCGGCGAGGTCGACGGAAATCAACCGCCACACGGCGATGTCGATAAAGATCAGCGCCAGCGCGCACAACATCGGGTGATCAGCGATAAACGGCGGCATCCAGGCGACTCCAGAGTACATGCCCAGAAGATCGCATGAATTGTGAACACAGGAAATAGCAGGTTGTAAGGGGTGGGGCGCGAGCGCAGCTGCAAGCTGCAAGTCAGAGCAGAACAGCCGCAGACACGGTGTGAAACTGTGGGAGGGGGCTTGCTCCCGATAGCGGTGCGTCAGTGACAGCTAGCCTGCCTGACACACTGCAATCGGGAGCAAGCCCCCTCCCACCTGTGTTTGGTCCGCCACGCGCATTCAGGCGGGCTGATTAACCCTGCATCTGCCCAAAACGACCCGATTGGTAGTCGGCAAACGCCTGGTGAATTTCCGCCTCGGTGTTCATCACAAACGGCCCGTGCCCCACAATCGGCTCATCAATCGGCTCACCGCTGAGCAACAACACCTTGGCATCGTCACTGGACTCCAGCGTAATCTGAACACCCTCACGCTCAAACAACGCCAATTGCCCCTGGCGCGCCACTTCCTCGCCATTTACCCGCAGGGTACCGCGCAGAATCACCAGCGCCGTATTACGCCCGGCATGCAAATCCAGCGTCACCGCCTTGCCCGCGTCAAGGCGCACATCCCACACGTCAATCGGCGTAAAGGTGCGGGCCGGGCCTTTGGTGCCGGCAAATTCCCCCGCAATCAAACGCAGTTGCCCAGCGTCATTCGCCAATGGCAGCACGGGAATATCGCCGTCAAGGATAGTCTGGTAACCCGCATCGGCCATTTTATCCCTGGCCGGCAGGTTGACCCACAACTGCACCATCTCCAACGCGCCGCCACTGCGGGCAAACGCTTCGGAGTGAAATTCCTCGTGGATGATGCCCTTGGCGGCCGTCATCCATTGCACATCGCCAGGGCCGATCTTGCCGCCGGCACCCGTCGAATCTCGGTGCTCGACCTCGCCGTCATACACAATGGTCACCGTCTCAAAGCCGCGATGCGGGTGCTGCCCTACGCCACGACGTTGCCCGGTAGGTGAGAAATCGGCCGGCCCCGCGTGGTCCAGCAACAGGAACGGGCTGATGTGCTCGCCCATCGCGTCGTAGGAAAACAGCGTGCGCACCGGAAAGCCGTCGCCGACCCAATGAGCGCGAGGGCTGGTGTAAATGCCGATGAGTTTTTTCATGGTGATCCTCCAAAGTGCCCACACCTTAAAACCGTTACCCCTTCAGCGCTAGACGGCAAAAACAACCCTGAGCGTCCTGCTCATAGAACGCTAACCCGGCGCAGCGCCACAAAAACCGCGTTAATGATAATGACTCGTAGTAATATCCGCCCTCTCCCGTTCAACCTTCCGAGGGCTGCAATGCCGTTTGCCCCTGCGCCTGCCGCACCGCGCGTGTTGGTGGTGGATGACCACCGCAAAATTCGCGAACCGTTGGCCACGTACCTGTTGCCGTTGACCCGCGATTCCCGCGCGCTCTGGCGTTTGCCGTCGACCATGATCAACGTGTAATCGGCGGGCATGCCACGGATCGAAATATCGGTTTCATTCGCCCCGCCGTTGACCGTCACACCCTCCACGTCACGCACCGCATCGCCAAGGTCACGGTAGGATTTGCGCCGCAGTGCTTCGCCATCGATCACCGTGACCGAGGCCGGCGCGTCTTCCACACTTTGCGCAAAGCCTGAGGCCGTCACCACAACATCATTCAGTTCCAGGGTTACCGGCTCATCGGCGTGGGCCTGCAAACTGGCGGCGACCAGCAAGGCCAGGGGTGTAAAGCGAACAGCAGGCAGCATGGGCGTGTTTGGGAGAGGACAGGAGCTGCTGAAACTTCCCACGCAGCGGCCGGATAAGCTTTACAGATACCGCCTGAAAACGCCTGCAAAGTCCTTCGCCTGATCACACAGAGCGAAGGATTGCAGATGGTTTATTTTGCCAGAGCCCTCAACACAAGGGCGGCCTCTTGATCGCTGTTACCGGCCAAACCATTGGCTTTCTGGTACTGGCGGCGATGGATTCGAAGACGCGGGACGTCGAATCCGTACTCAGCGATTTCAGGCAATGCCTGAATACCTATGAAGCCTGGGCCGAGAGCTATTTCAGCTTTTCGGCGCTGGATGTCGAGCAGGTATTCAAGGTCGGCGATGAAGTAGCGCTGGTTGCGCCGATCAACCGCTCGCTGTTTCCGAGCAGCACTGTCGCCACCTGCCAGGCCAGCGGCACGTTGACGCTGGTGCACATGTTCCAGAGCGCACGCTTTGTGCCCATCGGCAACACGCCGGTGGTACTGCAACGTATCGACCCGAACGGTGGCCCGCTGGGCGAGCCGATTCACAAGACCATCGGCCCCAGCGGCATTCTCGAAATCACTGAATGTGATCGCAATCAGCAGTACCGCATCAACTTCTATCCCGACGTTTCCAAAGCGCACTTCAAGGCGTTATACGCCTCTTATCAGTCGGTGATCGCACCGCTCGAAGGCTGGCTGCGCAGTGAGTGGGCGAGCACCTTCAAACCGCTGTGGGAAGGCTACTCCGAGGCCGACTTCCTTGAGCGCTACCACGCCCTGCACCAAGCCTGTGCGCGTGGGTTTGGCGATGCGCTGTACGCACTTTGGGACACGCTCAAGCAACTGTTTGAGTGGCTCACAGACCCGCTGGCGAACGCCGAAAAACTCCTGCATTACCTGTCACAGGCCGAGTTCGAAAAGCTGCTGAAGGTCAGCAGCGAAGCCCTCGCAAAAGGCTTGCTGGTGCTCAGCGATGAACCGCTGCTGTTTATCTACCTGGCGGCACTGGTCAGTTGGATGCGCTTGCTGCCACCGCCCGCCATGAGCGAGTTGCTGGGGGAAATCAGTGCCGAGGTGCTGATCAACCTGCTGCTGGGTCTCGCCACTGGCGGGATGGGCGTAGCGGTAAACATGAGTTCGAAGGTGTTGAGCGGTATCACGTCTCGTCGCGCACGCCAGTGGCTGGAACACATCTCTCAACATTTCGCTACATCCAGCCTGGACAGTCATGTCGAGGCCGCCAAGCCGTTGCTGCTGGGCAGCGCGGCGATACCGATCAAGGCGGTGCCGGTTGCACCGTTGAAGGCTGGGCAGCACCTGGTGGCGAACCCGGTGCCTGCGGTTCGCGGCAAGACGCAAAAGACCACATTGGTGCGCCAAGAGCACGTCGACGATGTGCCCGCTGCAAGCAAGAACCCGAACGGTGATGCCGCGGCCAGCGCCGATAAAACCATCACCCACGGTTGCCCGGTGTCGATGGTCACCG
>NZ_JBLZPT010000044.1:3003-21166 GCF_049199985.1 Pseudomonas kitaguniensis | reverse complement strand
GGCTGACTGAGCAGGCTCTCCAGATCGAAATCAGGGTACTCGCTGACCAGTTCAACCTGGATCGCGTACAAGCTGCTGATGGCTTCGGTGCCGTGAAACGCCAGCACCTTGAAGTCGTTGCGAACAGTGGGAATCACCAACGCAAAGTGCGCAGTATTGGCCGGCGCGTACATGCGCTTATCCTTGATCCGAGAGCGGGGCGCCAGGCAATGCTAAGGCCTCTGGCTTGAACACGCTTAAGTGCCGGGCACGCTAACAAAGCGGCAAAAGAACTGATGCAGGACGCTTCCGACACGGCCGTGCGACCGTTCGTAAGCCAGCGCCGAAGTCACGTTGCATGACTTGGGCAGATACTCACTAATGCGGCTGCAGATCCCTAAATCTGACGCGTCCGCTGCGTTGGTCTAAATGACCGCTATCGTAGTGGTGAGAAGGGGATGTACTTCACCTGATCGTTCCCGCGCTCTGCGCGGTAATGTCGCTTTGGATGCTCTGCATCCAGCGTTAGGTGAAGTCAATAATACCGGCGCAGTGACGCGGAGCGTCACGGGATGCATTCCCACGCGGAGCGGGGCAACGATCGCGCTCTTGAACAACGCCTTGCCTGTTTGAGGCACAATCGCTTTGATAGCGCTGGCTGAAATGCAGCCGCGTTACTCACCGTACCAATACTGTGCGGTAACGCCGCCATCCATCAGAAAATCGCTGCCGGTAATAAACGTGCCCTCAGGCCCCATCAGCAATGCCGCCACGGCACCCACTTCATCGGGCGTACCACCGCGTTTGGCTGCAGAAGATTCGATCATGCTGCGATACCCATCACCACGCGGGCCATTGAGTTCATCGCGCGCCAACGGGGTGAAGATGATGCCGGGGCTGATCGTATTCACCCGCGCACCACGCTTGCCCCATCGCACGGCTTGCGCAGCCACGCGCAGCGAGTTGGCGCGTTTGGAAATCTGGTAGGCGTTCAGCGACTCTGTCACACGCTCAGGTTGTAGCATCGGCAACGCGAGCAACGCCTCCGTCGGGGTTAACGCCAGGGCTTTGTTTTGCTCGGCGGTCAGTGCCGGCAAGCGGTGGCCGGACTGCGAGGCGATGACGATTGCCGAGCCGCCTTTTGCGATGACCTCACCAAACAACTCCAGCACCAGGGCCGTGCCATACAAGTCGACACGCAAAATAGTCGCGGGCGCAGCCTGGGAGGGAGAAACACCTGCCGCATGAATGACGCGGGTGATGTCGCCCATGCTCGAAGCCAAGCTGACGAGTGCCTGCACGGACTCGCGGGACGACACATCAACGTCGGCCGTCACGACCTCAAAACCCGCATCGCTCAACACCTTGGCGGCGGCATCCGCGGTTTCCCGCCGCAGGTCTGCGAGTAACACGTGTTTGCCAGCGCTGACACGCCGAGCGATGGCTTGGCCAATTGAACCCGCACCCATTACCACAGTGACTTCAGTCATTTTCGCTTCTCTTGAATGGCTTGACCCCACTCTACGGTGAGGCGCACTCGATGATTAGCCTCCCGCCCACGCGCGCCCTTGTGAATTGAATTCACGAGTAAGCGTGGCTGCGGGATGGGCAGGGCTATGACCCTGCGCATTGGTGAATAAGGTTCATGAACTCATGTACGCAGCTGCCGATTATCAAAGCGCGCCCCAACGCTTAGCCTGATGGCTCGCCAACTTCACGCGCTTACGCGGTTAAACCGTCTTCATTAGTGAGGAAACATCATGTCTTTACAGGACCCACTTCGCCGCAAAGTGGTTGCAGCTATCGCCAGCCTTCCACTGATAGCCACAGGCGCGGGCCTCGGTGGGCAAGGTTCGAGTGCGTCGAAAACAAAGGTGTTGGTCGCCTATTTTTCACGTTCAGGTAATACCAAAGTTATTGCAGGGTTGATTCAACGGTCGCAGAACGGCGATTTATTCGAGATACGCCCGGCAGCCGCGTATCCCGATGACTACCTCGAAACGGTTGAGCAAGCGCGTCGGGAGACAGCCGCCGAATTCAAACCTGGTTTAGACCAAACAGTTGCGGATATGGAGCGCTATGAGGTGGTGTTTCTCGGGTTCCCGATCTGGGGGCAGACCGCGCCGCCCGTCATCAAAACATTTTTGTCGGAGCATGCATTGGCAGGCAAAACAGTCGTGCCTTTTATCACTCACGGCGGCTACGGGCTGGGCAACAGCCTGGGCGTAATCGCCGATCATGCGCCCGGCGCTCACGTCCTTGAAGGGTTCGTAATGGAAGGGCAGCAAGAACGCAAAACCATGGAGCAAGTGAATGGGTGGCTAAGCCGATTGGCTTAGCTGCGTTGCAGTGTTCCGCAACATCAAACGCCGTAACGTTTGTTTCCGCCAGAGGTCATGCAGTACCGGCCGCCTCTTGGCTCTATACACACTGTTCCAGACGAGGAAGGGCAAGGTCTATCTCCTGTACTATCAACGCTTCTCAACAATGGCTGCGCCAACCCCTCGGCGGTGTTTTTTTATGATGTTCCACATTTACCTAACCGTTGCCTACCTGTACGTGCTGTGGCGCTTTGTGCTGCCGCTTCCCATCGCACGTGGCTGGCGCGTGCTGTTGGCCGTGGCGCTGCTCGTCATCTCCAAGTATCACCTTATTCTGATCGCGGTTTACTCGACGATGTTCTCGCCTGAGATGCCGCGCGCCGCCGTCCTGATTGCTGGGTGGCTGTTCTGCGCCTTTGTGCTGGTGTTTGTGCTCACGCTGTTGACCGATCTGGTCAGCGCTGTTGTTGCAGTGTGTCGCAGAATGAAGATCAGCGATGTGTTTAATGCCCGAGTGCGTGGCGCTGTCGCCGCTGCAGCGTTGCTGCTGTCAGCCGTGGGTGTTTATCAGGCGGTGCAGTTGCCTGAAGTGCGGCGTGTGGAAGTCACCCTTGAGCATCTGCCGCGCTCACTCGATGGGCTGCGCATTGTGCAATTGACTGATTTGCACATCAGCCGCCTGTTCCAGGCGGAGTGGGTTGAGGGCGTTGTAGCGCGCACCAACGCGCTGAATGCCGATGCGATTTTGATCACCGGTGATCTTATCGATGGCACTGTCGAAGCTCGCAAGAAAGACGTAGCGCCATTGAGCAAACTGAGCGCTCCCATGGGTGTGCTCGCCATCCCTGGCAACCACGAATATTACTTCGATGTTGATCAGTGGCGCGCAGAGTTCGAGCGTTTGGGCATACGAGTGTTGGTGAACGAGCACGTCGTGCTGCGCAAAGGCGCAGACGCCTGGGTGGTCGCGGGTGTCGCCGACGAGGCCGCGACCCGGTTTGGCCATAAAGGCCCGGACGTAGTTCAAGCGCTTGCCGGCGCACCCGCCGATGCACCGACTATTTTGATGAAGCATCGCCCAGCCGGGGCCGCGGATTCAGCGGCGGCGGGGGTCGGGTTACAGCTGTCCGGGCATACCCACGGCGGCATGATCAGCGGCCTGGATCGGGTGGTGGGTTACGCCAATCAAGGTTTTGTTTCGGGCCTTTATGCGCTCGGCAAAATGACCCTTTACGTGAGCAACGGCACTGGCTTGTGGAACGGCTTTCCCATCCGCCTCGGTGTTCCCGCAGAAATTACCGAGATTGTGCTGCGAGCCGCTCCGGCGCTTAACCAGTAGCGCGTGTCAGTTATGCCGCTCAGGCGAATCCTGTCACCGCATGCGGCACGTAAGGCGCCTCAAGGCGTTGGATGTCTTCGTCACTGAGCACCAGGTCGAGCGCTGCGATGGCATCGTCCAGTTGGCGTGCTTTGGAGGCGCCAACGATGGGCGCTGATACGCCGCGTTTGGCCAACACCCACGCCAATGCTATTTGCGCCATCGGCACGCCGCGCTCCCCGGCGAGCTGCTCTACAACATCGATCACACGACCGTCTTCAACTTCCGTCGCCTGGTAAAACGACTGCCCGGAGAGGTCGGTTTTGGTACGTTCGGTCTGTTGCCCATGCGGCCGCGTAAGCCTGCCGCGTGCCATCGGGCTCCAGGGCATCAGCCCTACGCCCTGATCGAGGCACAGCGGGATCATTTCGCGTTCCTCTTCCCGGTACACGAGGTTGACGTAGTTCTGCATCGACACAAATTTGCTCCATCCGTTGGCCACGGCCACCTGTTGAGCTTTGGCGAATTGCCATGCGTACATCGATGAAGCGCCGATGTACCTGACTTTACCTGCCTTTACCACGTCGTGCAGGGCTTCCATGGTTTCTTCGATGGGCGTGTCATAGTCCCAGCGGTGTATTTGGTACAGGTCAACGTAGTCGGTGCCGAGGCGTGTCAGGCTGGCATCGATGCTCGCCATGATGGCTTTGCGCGAGAGGCCTTTATCGTTCGGCTTTGTGGAGCCTTCCCACATGTTGGCCGGAAAGAATACCTTTGTGGCGATCACTGTCTCTTCCCGGCGCGTGAACTCTTTCAGCAGCTTCCCAACGATGGTTTCCGAGGTGCCTGCGGAGTAGCTGTTCGCCGTGTCAAAGAAATTAATGCCGTGCTCTACGGCGTGCTTGATGATGGGCCGGCTCGCGTCCTCGCCCAACGTCCACGGGTGTGTGCCGGCGTCAGGTTCGCCGAAGGTCATGCACCCAAGGCACAGCCTGGAGATGTCCAGGCCGGTACTGCCCAGCTTCACGTATTTCATAACAGCCTCCCTCGGATCGTTGAATCAGCTTAGGTTACAGGTTTGGCCTTTTGGTTTTCACCGTTCGTCCAAACCTTGGCACTCGCAGCGAGCCACCGCCTCTTATCATTAAGCGCGGATTTCCCGAGCGTTGAAACGGTGAACCAGCATGGAAATTAATGAGAATGCTCCAGGCAACCTGTCGCAGCAGGACGTAACGCGCGGCACAGACAATGAAACGGGGCATGACCCTCGGCGGGATGAAAACCCGACTACCGCGCCGCATCATGACGACGGCGCGCCGCTCGAGGAAGATATGTCGGATGTGGACGCTGCCGATTCTGTGGCGAGTGAGCACCCCGACAATTGATCAGCCTCGTGTCAGCGAACCCGGCCACTGCGCCGGGTTTTTTGTCTCTATATTTTGTAGGTTTTCGATCAGCAGGTGCGCTGGCCGCCGAGTCTGACGCCCGTCACGAGCACGTTATTCAATAAACAACCCGTCTGGATCAATAGTTCCAACCGAATTCAGGGTTGCCACATGCGGATTCGGCAGCTAACCTGAAAATGTATGAATTGTTACGAATAATTTCGGAGGCGGCTTTTTATAGGTCGCGCGACTTCAGGACGAGGAACGAAAAATGTTTTCACACGAAGGTCCCGCACTAGAGCTGTTGTTGTTCATTTTTGGCTTGGCTGGCCTGCTGTTGGTGGTTTGGTTTGTTCACCATCAATACGAACGAAAGAACGGGAAAGGCGTAAAAAAACAACAAAATCGTAATCCCAATCGCTCGACGTAAACCATTGCGCGAGTGCTGCTGGCGGTCTGCTTTACAGCCTGACCGCCAGCCAAGGCGAGCATTACGCGACGCTGCAGACCCAGCGGTGATTGTGCCGATAGGGCGCACGGGTGAAGTGAACATCCGCCACCAGGTTGAGACCACGCTCCTGTAGCGCTTCGGTCAGTTTTACGAGTGTCTCTGCTTGGATAGTCATGGCTGTTACCTCATCAGATTACTGCGTTCATAATTCTTGACCGGATGGGCAACTGGCTAATTCAAATTTTCTAACGCGTTGATTGATGCGCGGCGTGCGGTAAGCCCGAATCGCAGGCAAAGAAAAGCCCACGATGGGGGCGCGGGCTTAAAGGTGTTCGCTTAGGAGCTGAGTCAAGGCTAGGCGCCTGACTGTGAAAACCCTGTGAAATGTAGACGCGGTGCCGAATTTTTTTGCAGCACATTGAGCATGCCACGGTTTGCTGCGTTACCCGGTAAACCGGAACCCATCTGATAGTTTCTCCTTCAAATACGCCACCAACGCGCTCACCGATTTGGGCACGTGCGGTGAATACGGCCGAATCAAGTAAATCTCATCGGCAAACGCGCCCTTGAGCGTCCAGCCTTTAAGCACCTGCACCAGTTTGCCGTTGGCCAGCGCGGCCTGTGCGCTGAAATCCGGGAGCAGGGCGATGCCCAAGTGGTTGAGCGCCGAGTCGCGCAGGGCTTCGCTGTTGTTGGTCGAAAAGCTGCCGGAGATAGGCACCGTGACCCGCTCGACCTGTTTGGCCACGCGTTCGAACGTCCAGGCGGGCTGGTCGCTGCCGCGTGGATAGTAGAGGCAGTTGTGCGCGGTGAGGTCATCAGGCTGGCGCGGTTCGCCGTGGCGTTGCAGGTAGTCCTGGGTGGCGACCAACACCGAGGAGGTGTCGCAGAGCTTCCACGCTACGTGGGTTTCCGGCACCTGAAAGCCGTGCCGCACCGCGAGGTCATAACCCTCTGCCGCCAGAGAACTCAGCGCGTCCGACACCTCCAACTGGATGCGCACCTGCGGGTACTGCTGCAGGAACTGCGACAGGTGCGGCACCAACTGTTGCCGGGCAAACGCCACCGGCGCGGTGAGGCGTACCAACCCTCGAATCTCGCCGGCAGCGTCACGCACCGACGAGAAACTGCGGGCGATGTGCGCGTAGGCGCTGCGCACTTCGCGGGTTAATGACTGCCCTGCATCGGTCAACCGAACGCTTCGCGTAGTGCGGGTTACCAGGCGTGTACCGGTGGCTTTCTCCAAGTCGGAAATACGCTGGCTAACGGCGGATTTACTCACCCCCAGCCGCGCCGCCGCGGCGGTGTAGGTGCCGTGTTCCTCCAGCACCGACAGCCAGTGAATGTGCGTCCAAAGCCCTTCGATCTCAGCCTTTTCCATGATTCTATTGTTCGCCTTTAAGGACAATAAGTTCTGGATTCTGCTCTGGTTTTGAACAAATCGAAAGCCTATCGTGTGGCTCAACGCTAATCACCAGGGACCCATTGCCATGACCACGACCCTTGCGCACTACATCAACGACCAGCGCGTTTCCCGCGATGATCGCTATCAGGACGTCTACAACCCCGCCACCGGCGAAGTGACCGGGCGCGTGGCACTGGCCAGCCGCCAGACCGTTGGTGAAGCCGTCGACGCCGCGCAAGCTGCGTTTGCCGGTTGGGCCGACACGCCGCCGATCCGCCGCGCCCGCGTGCTGTTCGAATACCTGCACCTGTTGCGTGAGCGCAAAGACGACCTGGCGCGCATCATCGTCGCCGAGCACGGCAAGGTGTTCACCGACGCGCAGGGCGAAGTCGACCGCGGCATCGACATCCTCGAATTCGCCTGCGGCATTCCCAACTTGCTCAAGGGCGAGCATTCCGATCAGGTTTCCCGTGGCATGGACAACTGGACATTGCGCCAGCCCTTGGGCGTGGTCGCCGGCGTAACGCCGTTCAACTTCCCGGTGATGGTGCCAATGTGGATGTACCCGATCGCCATCGCGGCGGGCAACACCTTCATCCTCAAGCCCAGCCCGACTGACCCGAGCGCCTCGCTGTTCATGGCCGAGTTGCTGCGTGAAGCCGGCTTGCCCAAAGGTGTGTTCAACGTGGTGCAAGGCGACAAAGAAGCGGTGGATGCGCTGCTTGAGCACCCACATGTCAAAGCGTTGAGCTTTGTGGGTTCCACGCCGATTGCGCAATACATCTACGAGACCGGTGCGCGCAACGGCAAGCGCGTACAAGGCCTGGGCGGCGCGAAAAACCACATGGTGGTGATGCCCGACGCGGACATAGACCGCACCGTCGATGCCCTGATCGGCGCCGCTTACGGCAGTGCCGGTGAGCGCTGTATGGCGATCTCGGTGGCGGTGCTGGTGGGCGATGTGGCTGACAAAGTCATCGCCGCCCTGGCCGAGCGTGCCAAGGCGCTACGCATCACCGACGGGCGCGACTTGAAGGCCGAGATGGGGCCAATTGTGTCGCGCGCGGCACGGGAACGCATCAGCGGCTACATCGAACAAGGCGTGCAAGCGGGCGCGCACCTGCTGCTTGATGGGCGTGATTACGTGCCTGCCGAAGCGGGGCTGGAAAACGGCTTTTGGCTCGGCGCGACGTTGTTCGACCACGTGACAAAAGACATGAGTATCTACCGCGAAGAAATCTTCGGCCCGGTACTTGCGTGTGTGCGCGTGAATGATTTTGCCGAGGCGGTGAAGCTGGTCAACGACCACGAATTCGGTAACGGCGTCAGTTGCTTTACCCGCGACGGCAACATCGCCCGCGAATTCTCGCGGCGTATTGAAGTGGGCATGGTCGGCATCAACGTGCCGATCCCCGTGCCGATGGCCTGGCATGGTTTCGGCGGCTGGAAAAAGAGCCTGTTTGGCGACATGCACGCCTACGGCAACGAGGGTGTGCGCTTCTACACCAAGCAAAAATCAATCATGCAGCGCTGGTCCGAGAGCATTGAGCAAGGCGCGGAATTTGCGATGCCTGTATCCAAATAACCGTTTATAAAGCATCCCAAATCCAATGTGGGAGGGGGCTTGCTCCCGACGGTAGTGTGTCAGTCACCGCATTAATTGACTGATACACCGCCATCGGGAGCAAGCCCCCTCCCACAGTTTTAAGCGTGTTCCCTGAATCGTAACCGTGAGCGGATTCGCCATGTCTGTAGTCAACTAACATTTCGCAAAAACGCCGAAATTCCAATGTGGGAGGGGGCTTGCTCCCGATAGCAGAGTGTCAATCACCGCATTAATCGACTGATACACCGCTATCGGGAGCAAGCCCCCTCCCACAGATTTGACTGCGTTTAGGCCGATACCTTCTGTGGCTTCAGGCAGTCGATGGCGCGATCCACTGTGGTCTTGGCCATTTCCAGCAGGTGCCACACTGCCAGAATTTTCGCCCGCTCGGGACTTGCCAGCGGTTCACCGCAATTGAGCGCCGTGGCCGAAGCGCTGTGCAGCAAACTGGCGGTGTAGAGCAGGGCGTCTTCGAAGCTCAAGTCATCGATTTGAGCAGTGTGGGTCGGCAGGTAATGATCAATGGCGCGGTTGAAGGCGGCGCGGTCTTTGGAAGGATTGAGCGGTGGGTCGGGGACGGCTTTGTTCATCTTGGAGCTCCTGTCTGAATCAAGGAGCCAGCACGCTTGGCGACTAAACCATGGGTGGCGGCTGTACGCAGGTTAGTCGACCGGTCAGAACAGGAACCCGGCGCGCCCGAAGGCGCCCTGCGCACAGCCACCATAAACATCATGAAGCCATGCGCCTGTTCTGAATCCGGGCGACTAAACCCGGTCACTGTTAAGCAGTGACGGATCGCAGACTAGCCACCGATTCCAGCAGGCACAAGGCGGCAGGGATTGTCTAGGAAACGTCCTGCAATTAACAGAGACATGGCCTGCTGGCCCTTTACAAACCATGTCTAAATGCCACTCACCGCATCAAGGTGGGAGGGGGCTTGATCCCGATGGCAGTGTGTCAGTCACTGTAGTAATTGACTGATACACCGCCATCGGGAGCAAGCCCCCTCCCACAGTTTTAAAACCCGTGTTCCCGGAATCGTAACCGTGCGCGGATTTGCGATGTCTGTGGCAAGTGACACTTTGTAAAACGCCAAGAAACCAATGTGGGATGGGGCTTGCTCCCGATGGCAGAAAGCCCCCTCCCACAGTTTTTTACTGCGCTGCCTGCGACACCCATTGCACGCTGTCGTACACAAAACCAGGGCTCAAGAACCCCGTCACGGCGCTGCCGGAGGCGACGCCAATCTCCAGTGTGTTAAGCCCGGCTTGCAAGGCCGACTTGGGCACCAGTATGTCAAACAGCGTGTTGTTGCCGCGGTAGGTGCCGCGCGTGATACCTCGGCTGTCGGGCTGGTTGGAGGCTGCGGGCACCGGCGCGTTCCAGCGTTGGTTGAGGCTGACGCGGGGGCGGCCGCCTGCTTGCGCAAGCGTCACGTACACGCGCAGGTGGTAGTCCTGAAGCTCATTGGCGCCGAGCACAAAGCTGATGCGCGTTGGGCTGTTGATGTCACGCCACTGCACTGCGGGGAAGTCGCCGAGCGGGCTGGTTCCCACCGTGTAGGTGATGGGCCCCCACGGAGCCATTCGTGTGTCTGAAGGGTGCGACGAGGCAAGCCGACTGGCATTAAGAAAGCCCGCAGGGGTGCCATCAGGCACGCCGATCTGCCATTTCACGCGGCCAGTCGGTGGCTGCGCGGTCAACGTTGTATTGGCGATATTGCCTGCCTTGACGTCAACCGAACCGCGCGCCACTTCCAACTCGTTCTGGTACAGCGTGGTGCGGTATTGACCGGGGCGCACCCCCGTCAACTGCGCATCACCTCGCGCATCGGCACGCGCCCAATACTGCGCGTTCGCATTGCTCAGGCCGATCAAGGTCGGCTGGCCTGCGGAAACACCGGACACATGCGCTGAAACAGAGCCTCGGCCGGCACTGCCCAAAAAGCCCTTGAGCCCCAGTGAGTCATTCACAAAACTCACGTCGCTCAGCGTGGCGCTCGGCTGCACACCGCCGGTAAACAGCAGGCCATACACACCGTGCAGGCCGCCGCGATACGCCTCGGTCTGGGTGTGGTTGGAGAACATGTAGTTGTACAGTTCGTGGGTGGTCGCGGTTTTCTGCGTGGCAATATCCTTGAAAAACGGCCCGCCGGCACTGAGTTCACGGTTACCCATCAGCATGTATACGGCAACGGTTGGCCCGCTGACCCCGTGAAGGGGGTCGTCAATCATGGGTTTTGCCGAATAGAACTTGGAACTGGTGCGGCCATCCGCCAACAAAAATACATCCTCGCTTTCGATCGCCTTGCCCACATTTGAGTCGGTGCCATAGGCCGCCTTGGGCAGCTTGTTGACGTCGAGCCGCGTGACGAAACGCAGCTCCCCGATCGGCAGCAAGGTTGGCGCGTACGTGGCCATGTAGACCGCGTCGCGACCTTTGCGCGCAATGTAGTAGTGAATCAAATTGCCCGCCTGCGCGCTCACCACGATCACCTCGCCGACGGTTTTCACGTCGATGCGTGCGGTGCCGAGGCCGGAGGCAATTTGCGAGCTTTTCGACTCACGGGTTTGCAACTCGTCACCGCGATAGCGCAGCGACACAAGGTCGCCGTTGCGCGTGTCCACGCTGAACACCAGCTCCGCGCCGGTATCCACCACCACACGCGTGCCGGTTTGGGTAGCGCCAAAATTGCCGGCTTGGGCAGAGGCGGGCAGGGCAATGCTTGCAAAGCAGGCAAAGCACAGAATCAGTAGAGGGTGCTGCATCCGAAATTATCCTTAATTGGGATGAGGGGTGTTGCCGATTTTGCCGACACCCGCCTCGCTGGGCACCAGTGTCATCGCGACATCTGCAGACAGCGGGGTGATGAGGTAGTCAAGGTAGGGCTGAAACGCTTCAAGCGCAGCGGTATCCTGCGGTCGATAATCGTTGCCGCTCACCTGCGCCTGGTTGGCTGCGCAGGGCCTGCCAATAATACGCTGGCAAGTGCTGTTGACTGAAGGCGATAGTGGGCTGAACGGCGCAAATGCTGTGCCGGGTTGCACCGGGTAATTGAATAACGGATGGGCCACGTGGTCGAACACGTTGCCTTCCACAAACAGGTGGGAGGTGTCAGTTCGCGACATGATCGCGCCCTGATAGGTGAGGTTGCTGAAAACGTTGTTGACCACATGCGCGAAGATTTCTGCCTCGCCCATGCCCCCGGAATGGGGGCCACGGCCTGAGGTGTCGTGCACGTAGTTTCGGGCCACCGTGAGGGTGTCGTGATGCCCGAGGAACAACCACACCCAATAATGATGGCCGTCGCAGCTCGCCGAATAGTCGGTACGCCCATCGAACTCGTTGTTGGAAATGGTCACGTGGGCAGCGGTGCCCCAGCCGGTTACGATCATCTGCCGGCCGATCAGTGCGAACCGGTTGTGGTCAATCCACACGCCGTCGGCCCCGTCGATGGTCAGCGCATCGCCACCCCACACCACACGGGCGTTGATGTCTGAAAGGCTCAGGTTGCGCACGATCACGTTGTGCGCGCCACCGCCAATGTATAAGCCCATGCCCTGGATGCCGCCCTGGTCGCCCTCGCCAATCAGGGTTTTGTTCGACCCCACCTTCAAACGCTCCAGGCCGGCATTGTCATAGGTCACCTGGACTGGCGGCCTCGACTGACAAAAATTGTTGGCGCCATTGAGAGCCCATTGCCCGCCGCCTTTTTTGCACACGTTGACCATGCAGCCGCTTTCAACGGTTTGGGCGCTGCCGTTGTGCAGCACACTGCCGCGAAAATCATAGACGTGGTCCAGAGCAATCACGCGTGGCGTGTCATCCGTGCAGTTGCCAAAGTAGTCATAGCTTGCACAGAGCAAATTTTTCAACTCGTCCAGGCTGGCCGGGTGCACGGCCGCGACTGTACCGCCGCCTGTCACACCTTTGGCGAAGCCGTCGGGTACATCGTCGGCGTGGGCGAGCATCGGTATTAGCAGCGACCCGCACAGCGCAACGACGCGCATGAGGGCTGGCGGCACTTTCAGGCAGGGGAATAACGTTGGACGCGTCACAGGTCTCTCCAAGAGGGGGCGGGGCGGGTTGGATGCGCCGGATAATCTACATATCGACTGAGACGTATCAACTGTTTAAGTGACTGCCAAGCCGCTCTTTTGCCATCGTTCAGCCATTGTTCAGCGTGAGATACTTGATTAGCTAACTTTCTATTTAATTGCTTAGTTGTGAAGTGCCATTGTTTTTATATCAAGGACATAAATACAGTGATGGCCTTTATAGTTTAAGTGTTTCTTCATGTTGCGGTAAGCGATGTTCCATGTTAAACCTTGTTCTGCACTTTCAGAGTCCACCGTGACTCATTCTTTTCAGTCGCCACTTAGTTGTCGGCTGTCATGTGCTATTTAATCTTCGCTTGTTACCTGAGCGTCAGTAAAAGGACATCAACATGAAACATGCGAATTACACATCCACTCGCTGGACACGGGCTGATGCGCTAAAAGTTAATGAAAATGACCCGACGACTACGCAGCCGTTAGTGAGCCCCGACTTTCCCGTTATGAGCGACAGCGTGTTTATCTGGGACACCATGCCCTTGCGCGAACTTGATGGCACTGTGGTATCCGTGAATGGCTGGTCGGTGATTTTTACCCTGACCGCAGACCGCCGCCCGCATGACCCGCAGTTCATCAATGCCGATGGCCGCTATGACATCAAGCGCGACTGGGAAGACCGCCATGGCCATGCGCGTATTTGCTATTGGTACTCGCGCACCGGCAAAGACTGGATCTTCGGTGGCCGGGTGATGGCCGAAGGCGTCTCGCCGACCACACGTGAATGGGCGGGTACACCCATTCTGCTGAATAACAATGGTGACATTGATCTGTATTACACCTGCGTCACGCCGGGTGCCACTATCGCTAAAGTCAGGGGCCAGGTTATAACGTCGGACACCGGCGTCGAACTCCAAGGCTTTACACACGTTAAATCTTTATTTTCTGCGGACGGCACCTATTACCAGACCGAAGCGCAGAACGCCACGTGGAACTTCCGCGACCCCAGCCCTTTTATCGACCCGAAAGATGGCAAGTTGTACATGGTGTTTGAGGGCAATGTTGGCGGAGAACGCGGCAGCCACACAATTGGCCCGGATGAACTCGGCCTGGTGCCGCCCGGTTACGAAGATGTCGGCGGTGCGCGTTTCCAAATCGGTTGTATCGGTATAGCGGTTGCCAAGGACCTGACAGGCGAAGAGTGGGAAATTCTGCCGCCGTTGGTGACCGCCGTCGGGGTGAATGATCAAACCGAGCGGCCGCACTATGTATTTCAAGACAACCGGTATTACCTGTTCACCATCAGCCACAAGTTTACCTACGCTGACGGCTTGACCGGCCCGGACGGCGTGTATGGGTTTGTCGGCGATCACCTGTTCGGCCCGTATACGCCGATGAATGCCTCCGGCCTGGTGCTCGGCAACCCGCCGTCGCAGCCATTTCAAACCTATTCACACTGCGTGATGCCGAATGGTTTGGTCACATCGTTTATCGACAGCGTGCCCACCACTGGCGACGACTACCGAATCGGCGGCACCGAAGCGCCAACGGTGAGGATTGTACTGAAGGGCGACCGCTCATTTGTGCAGGAAGCGTATGACTACGGCTACATCCCGCCAATGCGCGACGTGGTGCTAACCCAATAAGCTAGGGGCAGCTGCAAGTAGCAAGCTGCAAGCTGCAAGCTGCAAGCTAAAACCAGGCGGCTTGCGGCTTGCCGCTTGCCGCTTGCAGCTTAAAGCTCGCTTCCCGCTTCATCGTCTTCCTGCACGCGTGCTCACGTCCACCCACACCGCCAGCACCAAAATGCTGCCCTTGACGATCATCTGCCAGTAACTGTCCACGTCGAGCATCGACATGCCGTTGTCCAGGCTGGTGATCACCAGCGCCCCCAGCAATGCGCCGTACACGGTGCCCGAGCCGCCGCGCATGGAGGTGCCGCCGATAAAGCAGGCGGCGATGGCGTCGAGTTCGCCCATATTGCCCGCCGAGGGTGAGCCGGCAGCGAGGCGTGCGGTGTTGACCATGCCGGCGAAGGCGCACATGACGCCCATGATGCCGAATATCCACAGTTTCACCGCTTGCACGTTGATGCCCGACAAGCGCGTGGCTTCCATATTGCTGCCCACCGCATACACGCGGCGGCCGAACACGGTTTGGCTGGTGACGTAGCTGAACACGCCGAGCAGCACCAGCAACAGCAACACCGGCACCGGGATGCCGTCGTAGCTGTTGAGCGTGGTGACAAACCCGGCCAGCACCGCGCCGATCAGCACCACACGTAGCGCATCACGCATCCGTGAGTGCGCGGCCAAGCCATGCAGCGCGCGGTTGCGCCGTTGTTTCCAGGTCAAATACACGCTCAAGGCGAACAACAGCACGCCGAGCCCTGCGCCCACGCTGTGCGGCAAATACCCTTGGCCCACGTACACCAGCGACGGCGAAACCGGCGCGATGGTGGTGCCACCGGTGATGCCGAGCAGAATCCCGCGAAACGCCAACATGCCGCCCAAACCGACAATAAACGACGGGATGCGCAGGTAGGCGGTCATGTAGCCGTTGGCCAGGCCAATCATCAAGCCACACAGCGCCACCAGGCTGAGGTTAGCCAGCAGCGGCAGGTGATACACCACGTCCAGAATCGCCGCCAGGCCCCCGAGCAAGCCAAGCAAGGAGCCCACCGACAAATCGATTTCGCCGCTGATAATCACCAGCACCATGCCGCACGCCAGAATCCCGGTGATCGACATCTGCCGCAGCAGGTTGGACAGGTTGCGCGGGGTCAGGAACCCGCCCTCGGTCTGCCAACTGAAAAACAGCCAGATGAGCGCCACGGCAATCACCAGCGCGAGCATTTTGTAGCGAGTAAAAAGGTGTTTGACCTGATTCATCTACGCGGTCTTCCGATCGTTATTGTTAGGGCTGAGCGCGGCGGCGAGTACCTGTTCCTGGGTGAGCCCCTGGTTGATGAAGTCTCCGCGCAGTTGGCCGTCGCCGATCACCAGCACGCGGTTGGACACGCCCAGCACTTCGGCCAGCTCCGAGGAGACCATGATGATCGACACGCCTTCGGCCGCCAGTGCGCCCATCAGTTTGTAGATCTCGTATTTGGCGCCCACGTCCACGCCGCGCGTGGGTTCATCGAGGATCAGCACGCGCGGTTTGGCCATGAGCATTTTCGCCAGCACAGCCTTTTGCTGGTTGCCGCCGGACAAGCTGGTGATCGGCAAAAACGCGCTGGCGGTTTTGAGGTGCAGACGTGCGATTTGCTGGTCGATGCTGCCCAGCTCGGCCTCGGCGTCGATGCGGCTGAGGTGCGCGTAAGTGTCGAGTACGGCCAGGGTGATGTTTTGGCCCACGCCGAAGTCGGGGATGATGCCTTGGCGCTTGCGGTCTTCGGGCACCATGCACAGCCCGGCGCGGATCGATTTGAGCGGCGTGCGCGTGTCGATCAGTTGGCCGTCGAGCCACACCTCGCAGCTGTAGCGGCCGGGGTAGGCGCCGAACAATGCCGATACCAGCTCCGTGCGCCCGGCGCCCACCAGCCCGGCAATGCCGAGGATTTCGCCGCGCCTGAGCACGAACGAAATGTCGTCGACGCGTTTGCGCGCGGGGTTGTCGACATCAAAGCAGGTGACGTTGCGCGCTTCGAAAATCACCTCGCCGACAGCATGCGGTTCGGTGGGGTAGAGGTTGCTCATCTCGCGGCCGACCATCTGCGTGATGATCTGCGCGATGTCCATGTCCACCATGGCGGTGGTCGCGATGTGCTTGCCATCGCGGATCACTGCGACGGTGTCGCACACCGCCGCCACTTCATCGAGCTTGTGCGAGATGTACACGCAGGCCACGCCCTTGGCCTTGAGGTCGCGGATGATGTTGAGCAGCACCTCGATCTCGGAACGGGTCAGGGCCGAGGAGGGTTCATCCAGAATCAACAGGCGCGCGTGCTTGTTGAGTGCCTTGGCGATTTCCACCAGTTGCTGGTAGCCGCCGCCGTATTGCGACACCGGCAGCGCGACGTTCATGTCCGGCACTTTGAGTTCGCGCATCAGCGCTTCGGCGCGGTGCAGCATCGCCGGGTAGTTCATGCGCCCGCCGGGCAGCGTCAGCTCGTGGCCCATAAAGATGTTCTCGGCCACCGAGAGGTCGGGCACCAGGGTTAATTCCTGGTGAATGATGACGATGCCGGCGGCCTCGGTTTCGCTGATGGACTGGGCCTGCAGCGGCTGGCCGTCCCACAGGATCTCACCGTCCCAGGTGCCGTACGGGTACACCGCTGACAACACCTTCATCAGGGTCGATTTGCCGGCACCGTTCTCGCCGCACAGGCCCAGGCATTCGCCCGGCCGCACCTTGATGTCGATGCCGTCCAACGCGTTGACACCGCCAAAGGTTTTGACGATGCCGTTCATTTGCAGCAGGTAGTCGGACATGGCGGTCACTGCCCGCCAATCTGCTCTTTGGTGTAGAAGCCGTCCTTCTCCAACAGGTCGATATTGGCTTTGGTTAACGGTGTCGGCGTGAGCAAGATGGTGTCGACTTTTTTGCTGCCGTTGTCGTATTGCGAGCTGTAGGCGGGTTTCTCGTTACGGGCCAGTTGCACCGAGAGTTTCGCGGCTTCGGTGGCGATCAGTTTGAGCGGCTTGTAGACGGTCATGGTTTGGGTGCCATCGATCACGCGCTTGATCGCGGCCAGGTCGGCATCCTGGCCGGAGATCGGCACCTTGCCCGCGAGTTTCTGCGCGGCCAAGGCCTGGATAGCGCCGCCTGCGGTGGCGTCGTTGGAGGCGACAATGGCGTCGATTTTGTTGTTGTTCCGGGTCAGCGCGTTTTCGACAATGCTCAGGGCTTCGGTGGGGTTCCATTCCTTGACCCATTGCTGGCCTACAATCTTGATATCGCCCTTGTCGATGGCCGGTTGCAGCACTTTCATCTGGCCTTCGCGCAGCACTTTGGCGTTGTTGTCGGTGGGCGCGCCGCCGAGCAGGAAGTAGTTGCCTTTGGGCGCCGCTTGCAACACGCCGCTGGCCTGCATTTCGCCGACTTTTTCGTTATCGAAGGAGATGTACGCGTCGATGTCGGCATTCAGGATCAAGCGGTCATAGGACACGACTTTGATCCCGGCTTTCTTGGCCTCGCTGACGGCGTTGGTCAGCACGGTGGCGTTGAACGGCACGATGACGATCACGTCGACGCCGCGTGAAATCAGGTTTTCGATCTGCGAGATTTGCTTCTGCTCGTTGGCATCGGCCGATTGCACGAACACCTTGGCGTCGAGTTTTTCGGCGGCGGCGACAAAGTAGTCACGGTCGCGGGACCAGCGTTCGAGGCGCAGGTCATCGATGGAAAAACCGATTTTCGGGTGCGCGGAATCCGCCATTACCGGCAGCGCGAGCAGGGACAGGGCAGTGACGAGCAAGCTGCGTTTGAACGAGTTCATGGTTGTGCGTCCTTTTATTGTTGTTGGAAAGACACTGTGTAGCGACTCCAGGCTAAGGCTGTACCGGTGGCGAGCGAGCTTGTTGTGGGGGGGGGGGGGGCCCCCCCCCCCCCCAACAAAAAAACCCCCCCCAAACGAACGCGGGGGTATTAATGTTATAAAACCCCGAGGGGAAATAACACCCGGCCCCCACCCCCCCCGGG
>NZ_JBLZPT010000044.1:0-2993 GCF_049199985.1 Pseudomonas kitaguniensis | reverse complement strand
TTTTTTTTTTTTTTTTTTTATAATCTTCTTGTTGTCGCCAACCCTTGATTTGGGTCTCGGTGGGGGGTGTTTGGTTGGGGGCCCCCCCCCCCAAGCCCGCTCGCCACAGTAAACCCATTCACCCCCGCCATTCCGTCAGCGGTAGATAAACTGGTTAACCACGCCTTCGAGCATCTCCTGCCGGCCACTCACCGCCTGCGGGTCCAGCGCGTGCGCAAACGCGTGTTCAGCCAGCGACTCCAGGCTGAATTCACCGGCCAGCACCGCCTTGCCCAGCGGCTGGTCCCAGCCGGCATAACGCTGGTCCTTGAACTCTTGCAGGCGGTCGTTCTGCACCATCGCCGCGGCACGTTCCAGCGCCAGCGCGAGTACGTCCATGGCGGCGACGTGGCCGTGGAACAGGTCGACATCGTCGAGGCTCTGGCGGCGTACCTTGGAATCGAAATTGTAGCCGCCATTCTTGAAACCACCGGCCTTGAGAATTTCGTAGGTGGCGAGGGTCATTTCCTCGACGCTGTTGGGGAACTGGTCAGTGTCCCAGCCGTTCTGCGGGTCGCCACGGTTGGCGTCGATGCTGCCGAAAATCCCCAGCGACACAGCGGTGGCAATCTCATGATGAAAACTGTGCCCGGCCAAGGTCGCGTGGTTAGCCTCGATATTCACCTTGATCTCGTGTTCCAGGCCGTATTCATGCAGGAAGCCGAACACCGTGGCGCTGTCGTAATCGTACTGATGCTTGGTCGGCTCCTGAGGCTTGGGCTCGATCAACAGGTCGCCGTTAAAACCGATCTTGTGCTTGTGTTCCACTACCATGCGCATAAACCGCCCGAGCTGTTCGCGCTCGCGTTTGAGGTCGGTATTAAGCAGGGTTTCATAGCCTTCGCGGCCGCCCCACAGCACATAGTTGGCGCCCTTGAGGCGTTGGGTCGCGTTCATCGCGCTGAACACCTGCGCGGCGGCGTAGGCAAACACTTCTGGGTCAGGGTTACTTGCCGCACCGGCGGCAAAACGCGGGTTACTGAAGCAATTGGCGGTGCCCCAGAGCAGCCGAATGCCGGTGGTTTCCTGATGGCGCTCAAGGTGGTCGACCATCTGTGCGAAGTGGTTGCGGTACTCCTTGATCGACTGGCCTTCGGGGGCCACGTCGGTGTCGTGAAAGCTGTAGTAGTCGATGCCCAGTTTGGAGAAAAACTCGAATGCCGCATCGGCCTTGCCGATGGCCAGTGTCATCGGGTCACCGCTGCGCTGCCACGGGCGCTTGAAGGTGCCCACGCCGAACATGTCTGCACCCGGCCACACAAACGTATGCCAATAACAGGCGGCCATGCGCAGGTGCTCGCGCATCGGTTTGCCGAGGATGATTTTGTTGGCGTCGTAATGGCGAAAGGCGAGGGGAGAGTCGCTGCTGGGGCCTTCGAAGCGAACCTTCTCGACACCGGGGAAGTACGGCATGGGGTTTTCCTTATTGTTCTTGGCGGTGTCTCGATACTAGCAACGGCACTTGGGCTTGCGATTATGAAAATCACCAAGACCTAGTGCGATTTTGAACAGTCAGGTCTAGTCTGTGAGCACTGGCCCTGGATAAAAATAATGAAAACCCTACCGCCTGTTCACCGTATCGCGCTGTTGTTCAACGGCAGCAAAATCTACGACCGTGGCATCATTACCGGCATTGGCAATTACCTCAGCAGCACGCGTGTGTCGTGGGACTTGTTCCTGGAAGAAGACTTTTTGTGCCGCCTTAAAGGTATCGAACGCTGGCAGGGCGACGGCATCATTGCCGACTTCGACGACCCGCTGATCGGCGAGGCGCTGGCCGACATCAAGCTACCGGTGGTGGCGGTGGGCGGCTCTTATCAGGATACGCGCGCCTACCCCAAGGGCATTCCCTACGTGGCCACCGACAACCACGCGTTGATGAAGCTGGCCTACGAACACCTGATCGAAGCCGGCCTCACGCGCTTTGCCTGTTTCAGCCTGCCCGAAGCCCAAGCCAATCGCTGGGCTCAGGAGCGCGAAAAAGCCTTTCGGCGACTGCTGCAACGCGATGGCCTGCACGTTGAGGTGTATCGCGGCCTGGGCACCAGCGCACCGCTGTGGGACAGCGCGGTCGAGCAGCAAATCGCCTGGCTGCAAAGCCTGCCCAAACCCATCGGCATCATCGCCGTCACCGATGCCCGCGCCCGGCAACTGCTGCAAGCCTGCCTGACGGCCGGCATCGCGGTGCCGGAAGAAGTTGCGTTGATCGGCATCGACAACGACCCGCTGACGCGCACGCTGACACGCGTGCCACTCAGTTCGGTGATTCAGGGCACTGATACCATGGGCCGCACCGCCGCCGCGCTGCTGCACCAGATGCTGCACGGCAAACCCTGCGCGGGCACGCAGATTCTGGTGCCGCCGGATGCGATCAATGTTCAGGCGTCCAGCGTGCATCAACCCTTGGGCAACCCTTATGTGATGCAGGCTTTGCTGTTCATCCGCCAATACGCCTGCCAGGGCATCAAGACCGCGCAAGTGGCGGCGTATGTCGGCGTGTCGCGCTCGTCGCTGGAATCGCACTTTCGCAAGGCGCGCGGTTGCAGCGTGCACGACGAAATCCTGCGCTTCAAACTCGCGGCCGCCGCCAAGGGCCTGGAAAACCATGCCCTGGCGATTGCCGACATTGCCACGCGCTGTGGCTTTAAATCGGCGCAGTACCTGCATACCGTGTTTCGGCGCGAGTTCGGCTGCACCCCGCGCGAGTATCAGCAAAGTGCCGCCAGCGTGGTTTAACCGCGCTCTGCTTTTTGTGGGAGCGGGCTTGTGTGGGAGCGGGCTTGCTAGCGATGCAGGCGCCTCGGTACATCAGGCGAACAGGGTTGAGGCCATCGCGAGCAAGCCCGCTTGTATGGTTAGACTTGTAGGGGTGGTGGGACTAAAAGCCAGCATCTGACTCTAGCCAGTACAGACCGTGGGAGACTTCGCCCCACCCCTTCACCCAAAACGCCGAT
>NZ_JBLZPT010000043.1:0-22876 GCF_049199985.1 Pseudomonas kitaguniensis | reverse complement strand
AGTTTATGGGTTGCAATACCACCCTAACGGGCTGATCCAACAGGAAACCGGCTTTGACGGCCAGCGCACGGCTTACGTCTACGACCTCAACGGCAACCTGCTGGAAAAGACCGAGCATGGCGACGATAGCAGTCAGCTAATCACCTGTTACGAACGCGACCACGCCGGGCGGCTTGTACGAAAAACGCTGCCCGACAGTACGACTGTTGATTACGCCTACGACCGCCAAGGCAATCTCCTCAGCGTCGACGACAACCACTGGGCGCTGGCCTACGAATACGACACGCAAAACCGCCTCACCGCCGAGCACCAAGGCTGGGGCACTCTGCGCTACGGCTACGATGCGTGCGGTCAGTTGCAACACCTTCGCCTGCCGGACAACAACCGCCTGGTGTTCAATCACGACAAAGGCGGTCAACTCGCCACCGTCGAATTAAACGGCGGGTTGCTGACCTCGCACCTGTTCAATGCTGGCCGCGAGCGCCAACGCCAGCAAGGCCAACTGCTCAGTCATTACCACTACGACGAGCAAAACCGCCTGCACGCCCACGCGGTCAGCCAACAGGAACACCCCCTCTACCAGCGCCAATACGACTACGACAACAGCGGCAACCTCAGCCGAATTCTCGACACCCGCAAGGGCCAGCACGACTACCACTACGACCCCCTCGCCCGCCTGACCCACGCCAATCACTCACAAGACGTAAAAGAACGTTTCGGTCACGACCCGGCCGGCAACCTGCTGATGCAAGACCGCCCCGGCCCCGACATCGTTGCCGGCAACCGCCTGATGATCCAGGGCGACCATCATTACGACTACGACGCCTTCGGCAACCTGATCCGCGAAAGGCGCGGTAAAGGCCATCAACTCGTCACCGAATACCGCTACGACTGCCAGCACCGGCTGATTGGCATCACCCAACCCAACGGGCAAACCGCCCGCTACCGCTACGACCCGTTTGGGCGGCGCATCAGCAAAACCGTGGACGAAAAGACCACAGAGTTTTTTTGGCAAGGCGACAAGCTGATTACCGAGCATCACGCCGACCGTCATCGCAGTTATATCTACGAGCCGGACAGCTTTCGGCCGTTGGCGCTGCTGGAAGGCTTTGGTCCGAGTGAAACCAAAGCCTTCCACTATCAACTCGACCACCTCGGCACACCGCAAGAACTCACCGCGCCTGACGGCGAAATTGTCTGGTCCGCGCATTACCGCGCCTACGGCCAGGTCGCTCGCCTGGACATAGAAAAAGTCGACAACCCGCTACGATTCCAGGGCCAATACTTCGATCAAGAAAGCGGGCTGCACTACAACCGCCATCGCTACTACAATCCAGACAGTGGCCGCTACCTGACGCCGGACCCGGTGAAGCTGGCGGGCGGGATCAACGCGTATCAGTATGTGCCCAACCCTACGGGATGGGTTGATCCGCTGGGATTGAGTAGTAAGCCTGCTAACTGCCCCAGCGGTGCATGTAGTGCAATAGTTCCCGGAGGAGGCTTACGGGCGCACGAATCTGCTGGTGGACACTTGATAGAAAGGCATGTAGGCAGAACCAGAGAACAACTCGCTGAACGATTGAGGCAAGAGCCTCATATCCCTACTGCGTCCACTTTTTCTGATCTTGCAACAGCCGAGTCAATCATTTCAAAAGTACTGGCCGAAAACCAAACTAAAATAAATAACTTCCTTAATAGTAATGATAGCCAAACCGTCATTATCCAAACAACTCAAGAGCCAGTAGGTATGAGTTTAAAAAGGGGAAGCCAGACAACTGCACCCGGCAAAGAAATTTACTTGGTCATTCGAAAAAATCAAAGAATGCCAGACGGTTACATAATTCACACTGGATACCCAAACCCATGAACAAAGACTTTCCCGAATTACAGCAATTTCTAGCTGGCTATTTTAATCAGGACTGGGTCGATGAACACAACGACGCAAATGAAGTGATCGCAAGTTTCATATCTGAAGCCTCACCGGAAACAATGGCAATCGTAAAAAAAGAACTTAACGCCTTGATAGCGATCACCCAATCCGAACAAGAACTTCAGGACTTTCTGTTTTCCGATATCGGCTGCAGCTATTACTATCCCCACGAATGGAAAGACGGAGTATCGTGGTTAAAACACGTGTACTCGGTTTTGAGCGAAAGCGGAATATCAACTGATAGATAGGCCGTTGGCCAAAAGAAATCGCAACACAAACATGCGACTTTTGAGTAAAAGCAGGCGTGGCGACCGAGCACACTCGCTCGCCACAGTATTACGCGTCGGTATCAGATCCCCGCCAGCGCCAAATCCATCGCAAAATACGTAAAGATCAAATCCGCACCGGCGCGCTTGATCGAACCCAGCGTCTCACGCACTACTCGATCTTCATCAATTGCACCGGCTTGGGCGCCAAATTTGATCATCGCGTATTCGCCGCTGACCTGGTAAGCGGCCACCGGCAGGCGCGAGGCTTCGCGGATGTCGCGGATGATGTCGAGGTAGGCGCCCGCGGGTTTGACCATCAGCGCGTCGGCGCCTTCCTGTTCGTCCAGCAGCGATTCGCGCACAGCTTCGCGGCGGTTCATAGGGTTCATCTGGTAGCTTTTGCGGTCGCCTTTGAGCGCGCTGCCGCCGGCTTCGCGGAATGGGCCATAGAGCGCCGAGGCGAATTTGGTCGAGTAGGCCATGATCGGAATATGCGTGAAGCCGGCGTCATCCAGGGCGCGGCGAATGGCCTGGACCTGGCCGTCCATTGCTGCCGACGGCGCGATCACGTCAGCCCCGGCGCGTGCGGCGGCCACTGCTTGCTTGCCGAGGTTAACCAGGGTCGCGTCGTTGTCGACATGGGCACCGTGCATCACGCCGCAGTGGCCGTGGTCGGTGTATTCACAGAAGCAGGTGTCGGACATTACGATCATTTCCGGCACGGCGTCCTTGATGATCGAAGACATGCGCGAGACCAGACCACGTTCCTTCCATGTGTCGCTGCCGTTGGCGTCGAGGTGATGGGACACGCCGAAGGTCATAACGGATTTGATCCCGGCACGGGCATACCGCTCGATCTCGGCCGCCAATTTTTTCTCAGGGATGCGCTGCACGCCGGGCATGCTGGTGATCGGCACGAAGTCGTCGATTTCTTCTTCGACGAAAATCGGCAGCACCAGGTCGTTGAGGGTGAATTCGCTTTCCTGGAACAAGCCACGCAGCTCCGGGGAGCGGCGCAGGCGACGTGGGCGGGCTTGGGGGAACTGGCTGGTCATGGCTTTCCTGATTTTGAGGCTAAATAGCTAAGGCAAAAATCTTTGGGGCAAAAGCTTATGCCCCTTGGCCCCGGCAGCACAAATGCCAAGGGGCCAATAGTGTATTGCGCGGCCCGTAACAATTGATTGATCTAGAGCTGTAAACGCCCTTCGATGCACACCGCCACCGCGCCGCCGATCCAAATGTCGTCGCCTTGGCGCTCCACACGAATACGCCCCGCGCGCCCGATCGCCGTGCCCTGGCTGACTACGTAAACCTGGGGCGCGAGGCCTTCACCCAGCAACCATTGGGCGACGCCAGCATTCAGGCTGCCGGTGGCGGGGTCTTCCTGAGCGCCGTCACCGGCGATAAAGGCACGAACTTCGAAGTGCGCGTCCACAGCGTCGCGCGTCGGGTCACAGGGGGCGATAACGCCTACCGCCAAACCGTGTAACTGCGAATAGTCCGGCTCCAAGCCGAGAACCTGGTCGCGATCAGCCAGCATCACCGCCAGCCAACCCGCACCATTATCAACCCATTGGCTGCGCACAATGGCCTCGGGGGCCAAGCCCAGCGCCAGGCACACGCGCGCAAGCAACGGCGCCTCTACTGAACCTGTTCGCAATAACGGCGGCGCAATAAACGCCAGCTCATCGCCTTCGCGACGGATGCGCACCAGGCCAATGTCGCACTCCTGAATGATCTCTTCTCCTTGCGCAAGGCCACCCGCTTGCAGCCAGGCGTAGCAACTGCCCAGCGTCGGGTGCCCGGCAAACGGCAGTTCTTTGAGCGTGGTGAAAATTCTCGCCCGATAGTCAGCGCGTGGGTCGCGCGGCGTCAGTAAAAACGTGGTTTCGCTGAGATTGGTCCAGTTGGCGAAGTCGGCCATTTGCTGATCGGTCAGGCTGTCGGCACCGAGCACCACCGCCAGCGGGTTGCCTTTAAGCGCGACGCGGCTGAACACATCCAGCTGTTTAAAATCGAACGTTGGCATGCGTCAGCTCGGAATGTTAAGGCCGCGGATCACCGCAGGGCGTGCGACAAAGCCGTCCAGCGCGCGCAGCACGTTAGGAAAATCAGCAATGCCAACCAAGTCACCGGACTCGTAGAAACCGATCAGGTTGCGGACCCACGGGAAGGTGGCGATGTCGGCGATGCTGTAGTCGTCGCCCATGATCCAGGTGCGGCCCAGCAGGCGTTTTTCCAGTACACCGAGTAAACGTCGGGACTCGGCCGCATAGCGATCACGCGGGCGTTTATCCGGGTAATCCTTGCCGGCAAATTTATTGAAGAATCCGAGTTGACCGAACATCGGCCCGATGCCGGCCATCTGAAACATCAGCCATTGCAGGGTTTCATAACGCGTTGTCGGGTCTTCGGACAACAACTGGCTGGTTTTTTCCGCCAGGTAAATCAGGATAGCGCCGGACTCGAACAACGCCAGCGGCTGCCCGCTCGGGCCATTGGGGTCGATGATTGCGGGGATTTTGTTGTTGGGGGTCAGCGACAAAAACTCCGGCGACAGCTGGTCCTGTGTCTCGAAGCTGACCTTGTGCGCCTCATACGGCAGGCCAAGCTCTTCGAGCATGATCGAGACTTTTACACCGTTGGGCGTAGGTAGCGAGTACAGTTGCAAGCGCTCCGGGTGCTGCGCAGGCCATTTGCTATGAATTGGGAAGGCGGCGATTGCGTTCATCGGGAAATACCTGGGCATAAAGCCCCCATGATAGTCATGTGCCCGCCGTCCTGCATGGGTCATCAATACGCAACATAGCTGCGCTAGTCTCCCGCGCAGGCGAACCAAAGAGCCTGAACACACTCTTAAGTGCGCCATTACGGTGAAAGGAGACACCCTGTTACACCGACACGGAAAACCACAGGACGCCGGATGCGTCACTGGGGCCGGGCTTGTCAGCCCTAATCCGATGCACTGAAGACTCGAACCCACAATGACAATCAAGCCTCTGTGCCTTGCGCAACGCCTTAAACGATATTCATACGTCATGCTGCCGCTGCTCTTGGCGGGCGGCGCCGTCGGTCTGACACTTGAGTCGCGCATCAGCAGCGCCGAGCCGGTGGACGGCGTACAAACGTTGGTATTCCTGCGCCACGGCGAAAAACCCGTAGGCGGTCTCGGCCAGCTCAACTGCCAGGGCCTGAACCGCGCGATGAACCTGGCCACCGTGCTGCCGGAAAAATTCGGCAAGGCCAACTATGTATTTGCCGCCAACCCGACACGCAATGTTGAGGAAGGTGAGCACGACAACTCCTACAGCTACATTCGGCCACTGATGACCATCAGCCCCAGCGCCATTAAGCTCGGCCTGCCGGTAAACATCAAATTCTCCGCCAACGACACCAGCGCCCTCGCCGACGAGTTGGTCGAAGACAAGTACCACAACTCGATTATCTACACCGCCTGGTCCCACGGCTACTTGCCGGAGCTGATCAACAAAGTGGCCAGTGAAGCCTCGGGTGAAAAACAACGTATTACTGAAGATTGGTCGGGCAGTGATTACGACACCCTTTACGTACTGAAATTGACCTGGCACAACGGCAAGGCGTCGCTGCTGAGCCGCAACTACACACAAGGCCTGAATAACGGCCAGCAAACCTGCCCGGATGCGACCCAGATCAGCGCGGACATCTGATGCCTGAGCGACACACGCGTATGATGCTGCGCTATTGACTCATTCTGCGGATCAGCATCATGCCCAACCTCATCTCCACCCAGCCCAACCGGGGCTGGTCTTTCTGGTACAAACCCGCGCTATTCCTGCTGGTCGCCTGCATTGGCCTCTACTATGTGAAGTGGTCGCCCTACTACCTCAAGGCCTTCGTGGCGGCGGATAACCACAGCATCGGCGCCTCGATTCTGAATGACCAGCAAACTGCCCCGCTGGCGGCAGCGCTGGCCTATGCCCAAGTGTATTTCCTGGCGATCTGGAAGGCCGCCGTGTTGGCGGTAATTCTGGGTTCGTTGCTGCAAGTATTGATCCCCCGTGACTGGCTGTTGCGCCTGTTTGGCCGTGCCGGTTTGGGCTCGACGCTGCGCGGCGGGCTGTTCGCCTTGCCGGGCATGATGTGCAGTTGCTGCGCAGCCCCGGTAGCGGCGGGCATGCGCCGCCAGCACGTGTCGGTGGGCGCGGCACTGGCGTTCTGGATCGCCAACCCAGTATTGAACCCGGCGACCTTGGTGTTCATGGGCTTTGTGCTGGGCTGGGGCTTTACCGCGTTACGGCTGGTCGCGGGGGTTGTGCTGGTGGTCGGCGTGTCCTTGGTGGCGCAGCGGATTGCCCGACCCGACCAAGTGCCCGAAGCCGCATTGGACGCGGTGGCCGATGTCAGCCAAGTCGAGTCGCAACCGTTCCTGAGCCGCTGGTTGCGCACCTTGTGGCAGTTGTTCTGGAGCACGATCCCAATTTATATCGTCGCCGTGCTGGTATTGGGCGCGGCGCGGGTCTGGCTGTTCCCTCATATCGACGGCGCCATGGCCGACAGCCTGGTGTGGCTGGTGCCGCTGGCAATCGTCGGCACGCTGTTCGTAATTCCTACAGCCGCCGAAATCCCTATCGTACAAACCATGATGGCCTTGGGCATGGGCACCGGCCCGGCCGTGGCCTTGCTGATGACCCTGCCCAGCGTGAGCCTGCCGTCACTGCTGATGCTGCGCAAGGATTTCGATGCGCGGGTGCTGGTGACGGTGGCCGGGCTGACCATGCTGGTTGGCGTGGTGTGCGGGTTGATTGGCGCGGTTCTTCTTTAGTTAGTTGATGCGGCTGATGGCCCTTTCGCGAGCAAGCCCGCTCCCACAGTTTGATCGGTGAATAAGGTCAAACTGTGGGAGCGGGCTTGCTCGCGAAGAGGCCATCAGCCACACCCTATCAACCTCGCCTGACCACGCCCTCGCGCAGGTACTCAACCACCGCGCCCTGCTCTCCCGCAAACTCGACCCGTGCGCCTTTGCTTTCACGCTGGAAGGCGTACATCGGGTCGTAATACTCACGCAGCAGCCCTTCGATCCACACCCGGTGTAAGTCCACAGCGCCACTGCGGGCCTGCTCCGCCAAGGCATCCTGCAGGAGCGTCTGCAACCGCTGGAAACGCTCGCCGCCAAGGCGCTTGTGGATATTCGCCAGGCTCTGGGTCAGGCGCTCGGCAAACAGCGCCCAACCGTTTTCGCCAAATACCTGGATGAACTCGGCGCAGAGGTCGACCACGTAATCGCGCAGAATTCGTTCGACGCGGCCTTCGACACTGTCTTCCAGCCACACCATCGCAAACATCTGCATGCCCTGATGCAGCGGCAATGGCAGCGCACAACTGCCGATCATACGGCTCTCGTCCTCGACCACAAACTGCTCGATACCGGCCGCGCGCTTTTTCAGCAGGTCTACCGCCAGGCGGTTCTCGAAGTCGATGTTGGACGGTTGCGCCGTGGCGCGTTTGCCAAAGCTGGAACCGCGGTGGTTGGCATGCCCTTCCAGGTCGAGGGCGTTGTGCAACTGGTTGAGTACCTCGGTCTTGCCGGTGCCGGTCATGCCGCCCAGCAAGACAAAATCACACTCGGCAGTCGCCTGCTCCACCGTGTTCAGCAAGAAGTTGCGCATGGCCTTGTAGCCACCGCCGACGCGCGGATAGTCAATGCCCGCCTCGGTTTTCAGCCATTGCTGAACGATCTGCGAGCGCATTCCGCCGCGAAAGCAGTACAGGTGCCCGTCGGGGTTGGCTTTGGCGAACTGCGCCCACTGTTCGATACGTTCAGCCTTGATCGCGCCCGACACCAGTTCATGCCCGAGCACGATGGCGGCTTGCTGGCCCTGCTGCTTGTAGCAAGTGCCGACGCGCTGGCGCTCGTCGTCGGTCATCAGCGGCAGGTTGATCACCCCGGGAAACGCGCCCTTGATGAATTCGATGGGCGCGCGGGTATCCATCATCGGCCGATCGTTGAGGAAAATATCGCGGTAGTCGGTGATGTCAGTTGCCATCAAAACACCTCTACCGCGTGGGTCTGACGCTCAACCAGTGCGCCGATCGGCGCAAGGTGCAGGCCCAATTCGACGGCCACCGAGTGGAATTCGGCGTCGCCCTCCGCGGTCACGGCAATCAACAGGCCACCGCTGGTTTGCGGATCGCACAGCACGCGCTTGTGCAATTCCTGCAAACGCCCCAGTTTGCTCGAATAGCTGTCGAAGTTGCGCAAGGTGCCACCGGGCATGCAGCCCTGATCCAGGTAATCCTCCACCCCAGGCAGGCGTGGGACTTTGGCGTATTCGATGCGTGCGGTGAGACCACTGCCGTCGGCCATTTCCACCAAATGGCCCAACAAACCGAAACCGGTGACATCGGTCATGGCGGTCACACCGGCCAGTTTGCCGAAACGGCTGCCGGGTTTGTTCAGCGTACACATCCAGTCACGGGCCAGGCCGATGTCTGCCTCGCGCAACTTGCCCTTCTTTTCGGCCGTGGTGAGGATGCCGATGCCCAGCGGTTTGGTCAGGTACAAGCGGCAGCCCGCAGTGGCGGTGTCGTTACGTTTCATGTGGCGCTTGTGCACGATGCCGGTCACGGCCAGGCCAAAGATCGGCTCCGGTGCATCAATCGAATGGCCACCCGCCAGCGGGATACCCGCGGCGTCGCAGACCGCGCGGCCGCCACGGATCACTTCACGGGCAATCTCCGGCGCCAATACATTCACCGGCCAGCCGAGAATCGCAATGGCCATCAACGGGTCGCCGCCCATGGCGTAGATGTCGCTGATGGCATTGGTGGCGGCAATGCGGCCGAAGTCGAAAGGATCATCGACAATCGGCATGAAAAAATCAGTGGTGGAAACGACGCCGCGCTCGTCGTCGATAGCGTAAACCGCGGCATCGTCCCGCGAGGCGTTACCCACCCACAAGTTGGGGTCGAGGTTTTGCGCGCCGCTGCCGGCCAGGATTACTTCCAGTACCTGCGGTGAAATCTTGCAGCCGCACCCCGCGCCGTGGCTGTACTGGGTAAGGCGAATCGGCTCGTTCATGGGTGGACCTCAAGGTAACTAGTGGGCGGATTCTATCAGACAGCAAAAAGCCGGCTGGGCTCTTAAGCGCTCAGCCGGCTTTTAGGTGCAGACGCTACTGCCGGGCGGCGAGCAAACGCTTGTGGCGGTTGCGCCGTGCGATGTTCAGGCACTCGATCGCCGCCGAGAACGCCATGGCCGCGTACACATAGCCTTTTGGCACATGGGCGCCGAAGCCCTCGGCGATCAACGTCATGCCGATCATGATGAGGAAGCCCAGGGCCAGCATCACCACTGTCGGGTTGTCGTTGATGAACTTGGCCAGCGGCTCAGCCGCCACCAGCATCACAATCACCGAGGTCACCACCGCAATAATCATGATCGGCAAGTGCTCAGTCATGCCCACTGCCGTGATGATGCTGTCGATGGAGAACACCAGGTCGAGCAACAAAATCTGACCAATCGCCGCCGCGAATCCGATGGACACCGCAGCACCGGCACTGTTCTTCTCCTCAGGTTCCGGGTCCATGCTGTGGTGGATTTCGGTCGTCGCCTTCCACACCAGGAACAAGCCACCGGCGATCAGGATCATGTCCTTCCACGAAAACGCTTGGCCAAACACTTCAAATACCGGGGTGGTCAACTGCACGATAAACGCGATAGTGCTCAACAGGCCGAGGCGCAATATCAACGCCATGCTGATACCAATACGCCGCGCTTTGGCCCGATGCTTCTCCGGCAATTTGTTGGTGAGAATCGAGATAAAGATCAGGTTATCGATGCCCAGCACGATTTCCATCACGATCAAGGTGGCCAAAGCGATCCAGGCGGTTGGGCTGGCGGCCAGTTGTACAAGGTAATCCATAGGTCAGTCCTGAGGTTGTGCCGGGAAGTTAGGCTTCTTTGCTGTTTGATTCAGACTCTTTTTCTTCCTGATCGTCCTGCTCTTGCGGGCTGATCAGGCCTTGCGTGGCTTCGCTCAATGCCTGTTCGGCGGCCTTGTGGGTCTCATCGATAGCTTGTTTAGCGGATTCGGTGGCCTTGCCCATCACCTGTTGCGCGCTTTTTTCAACCTGATCACAGCCGCTGATCATTACCAATGAAAGCGCAAGCAACGACGCGGCGCCCAGAAAATTGAGTTTCATGCGGTGTTCCTCGTTAAAACCATTGGGCCCAAAAAGTGGGCCCTCGATAGCGAGGCATTCTATGCAAGCGTACAGTTCAGGAAAATTCGTATTTATCCGGCGTATACTTCGGTTTTTACGAAGTGTAGACCGCCATGCTCAATTATCGACAGCTGCATTACTTCTGGGTAGTGGCCAAGACCGGCAGCATCGTTCGCGCCTGTGAGCAGTTGAACCTCACGGCGCAGACCATCAGCGGGCAGATCAGCTTGCTTGAAGAGACATTTGGTATCGCCTTGTTTCAGCGCGTCGGTCGCCAGTTGGAACTCACCGAGGCTGGGCGCCGGGCCTTGCCCTACGCCGAGCAGATGTTTCAAACCGGCAATGAGCTGGAGGCATTGTTGCGTGCGCAGCCCGATGAACAACAGATTCTGTTTCGCGTCGGGGTGGCCGATGTGGTGCCCAAATCGATTGTCTACCGCCTGATCGCGCCGACCATGGCGTTGAGCGAACCTATCCGCATTACCTGCCGCGAGGACAAACTCGAGCGTTTACTGGCCGATTTGGCGATTCAGCGGCTGGACTTGGTGATCTCCGACAGCCCCATGCCTACGCACTTGGACATTAAGGGTTACAGCCAGAAGCTGGGCGAATGCGGCATCAGTTTTTTCGCCACCCAAGCGTTGGCTGACAGGCATAACGGCGCTTTCCCACAGTGCTTGCAGGGTGCGCCGCTGTTGATTCCGGGGGCAGAAACGGTGGTGCACAGCCGCTTGCAGCGCTGGTTTGCCGAGCAGCAGATTCAACCGAAGATCATCGGTGAGTTCGACGACAGCGCCTTGATGCAGGCATTCGGGCAATCCGGCAGCGGCATATTTATCGCCCCCAGCGTGATCGCCGATGAGGTGGTGCGCCAGTACGCGGTGGTGCTGATAGGCCAGACCGAGGCGGTGACCGAGTCGTTCTACGCGATCTCGGTGGAGCGCAAGGTCAAGCACCCCGGCATCGTGGCGATTACCGAAGGCGCCAGGCGCGAGCTGTTCACCGCCCTGCCCTGACGGCTCAGGCGCTGGCGGCGACCGGCTTGGCGGTCATCAGCAAGAGTGCCAGCAGAATCGATGCCGGAATCAAACGCGCCAGCGCCATCACCCGGATATTCGGTGCCAATGCCGCAACCGTATTGGCCACCGCGAACATGATCAAGATGGTAATGAACAGGCGCTTGCGCTGGAACCGCGCGAAGTACGCCGTCAGGAACGGCAGCCCAAAGGGCCCGCTGACGAATAGGAAAGAGTAGAGCGTGAAATCTTAACAGAGCGTGTCTGAAGTTGGCGAAGGCCTACGGATGCGAGTGATGAAATGTCTCGTCATATAGGACCCTTCCCACAGCCGATAGCACCTTGCGCCTGCTTCTTACAGTGCTTTCTGCCTGCAATGCTGTGCCTTCTAAAAATAACCAGAGACGACTGCTTATGACTGCCACCCCTTCACGCTTCCAGCGACTGACACGCGTCAGCCTGGTCACGCAAATCGTCATCGGCCTGATCGCCGGCATCCTGCTGGCCTTGCTGTTGCCCGAGGTAGCACGCGCCACTGACATTATGGGCGCGGTGTTTATTGGGGCGCTCAAAGCTGTGGCGCCGATTTTGGTGTTTGTGTTGGTAATGGCCTCGATCGCCAACCACAAGCATGGCCAGCAAACCCATATCAAACCGATTTTGTTGTTGTACCTGCTCGGCACGTTCTCCGCCGCCACGGTTGCGGTGGTTGCCAGCACGTTGTTCCCTTCGACGCTGGTGCTGGTCACGCAGGGCGCCACCGTCAGCGCGCCCGGCGGCATTGCCGAGGTGCTGCAAGGCCTGTTGCTAAGCGCGGTAGACAACCCGGTCAGCGCGTTGATGAATGCCAACTTTATCGGCATCCTCGCCTGGGCCATCGGTATGGGCATTGCGATTCGCCATGCCGGTGAAACCACCCGCGGCGTGTTGGGCGACCTGTCCAACGGCGTGACAGTGATCGTGCGCACAGTGATTCGCTTCGCGCCGCTGGGCATCTTTGGTCTGGTGGCCTCGACGCTGGCCACCTCAGGCTTCGGCGCGCTGCTCGGTTACGCCCACCTGCTGGTCGTGCTGATCGGCTGCATGCTGGTTGTGGCGCTGGTGATCAACCCGGCCATCGTGTTCTGCAAACTGCGCCGCAACCCTTACCCGCTGGTACTGATGTGCCTGCGCGAAAGCGGCATTACCGCCTTCTTCACGCGCAGTTCGGCGGCGAATATTCCGGTAAACCTGGCGTTGAGCAAACGCTTGGGCCTGCATGAAGATACCTATTCAGTGTCGATACCACTGGGCGCGACCATCAATATGGCCGGTGCCGCGACCACCATCACGGTGCTGACCCTGGCAGCCGTGAACACCCTCGGCATCGCCGTAGACCTGCCCACCGCGGTGCTGCTCAGCGTGGTCGCAGCGGTGTGTGCCTGTGGCGTATCCGGCGTCGCCGGCGGCTCGCTGCTGCTGATTCCGCTGGCGTGCGGCCTGTTTGGCATTCCCGCAGAGATCGCCATGCAGGTGGTGGCTATCGGGTTCATCATCAGCGTGCTGCAAGACTCGGTAGAAACGGCGCTCAATTCGTCCACCGATGTGCTGTTTACCGCAGCGGCGTGCCTGGGCAAGGAAGCGCAACCTGCGTAATCATCAGGTACAAAAAAGCCCGAGGCTATTCGTCATCGAACGACCTCGGGCTTTTATGCACTTATAAAGCGGCTATTTAATTAGAACGCGCCCATGTAATCGCGCTTGCCCACTTCCACACCGTTGTGACGCAGCAAGGCGTAAGCGGTGGTGACGTGGAAGAAGAACTGCGGCAAACCGTAGGTCAGCAGGTAGGATTGGCCGCTGAAGCGCTTCTCTTTCGGGGTGCCGGGGCGGGTGATGATCTCGATGCCTTCTTTGCCATCGACTTGCGCCGGGGTGATGGTGTCGACAAATGCCAGCACTTTGGCGATCAGCGCTTGCAGGTCGGCAAAGGTCACTTCGCTGTCTTCGTATTTGGGCACTTCGATCTCGGCCAGGCGCGCGGAAACGCCTTTGGCGAAGTCGACGGCGATCTGTACCTGGCGCACCAGTTGGAACATGTCCGGGAACAGGCGCGCTTGCAGCAAGGCGTTCGGCTCGATGTTTTTGGCGGTAGCGTGGGCTTCGGCTTTGTTCAGCACATCGCTCAGGGCGCTGAGCATTTGCTTGAAGACCGGGATGGAGGCGGCGTACAGGGAAATAGTCATGAAAGTCTCACGGTAATGGCAGGGTTGGAACCAGCCGCGATTATAGACCCGCCCGCAGCTTGTCTTTTATTTTTTCAGGATTAGGCTAGGGGGCTCACTGCATAGGGAAAGCGCGATGACCGCCGAGCACGACACCGACACCCCTGAGCCGCGCCTCAATAGCACGGAAATCCGTGTGTTGGGCTGCCTGATCGAAAAACAGGCGACCAACCCGGAAACCTATCCCCTGACCCTGAATGCCGTGGTACTGGCCTGTAACCAGAAAACCAGCCGCGAACCGGTGACGAACCTCAGCCAAGGCCAGGTCGGCCAGAGCTTGCGTGCGCTTGAAGCCCAAGGTTTTACGCGCCTGGTGATGGGCAGCCGCGCCGACCGCTGGGAACATCGCGTAGAAAAGGCGCTGGAGCTGGTACCCGCCCAAGTGATTCTGATCGGGCTGCTGTTTTTGCGCGGGCCGCAAACAGTCAACGAACTGCTGACGCGCAGCGGGCGTATGCATGATTTCGAAGATGCCGAACAGGTTGTGCACCAGCTCGAACGCCTGATTGCGCGCGGGCTGGCGCTGCTGGTGCCACGTCAAGCGGGGCAACGCGAGGACCGTTATACACATGCGCTGGGAGACCCCGCGGACATTGAAGTGATACTCGCAGCACGAGGCAGCCCGGTGGAGCGTGGGGCCGGCAGCTCGGTCTCTGTGGACCGTATCGAAGAGCTGGAAGCGCGGATTGCGGCGCTGGAAGAGCGGCTGGCGCAGCTTGAACAGGGCTAAAGCTGGCTGGAATGGTATGGCGGATTTGTTGAGTACATAGCCGTTTGATAGCGCCGGAACGCCAGCCCATCTTTCAAGCCGACTTCCGTCAACTGTGGGAGCAAGCTTGCTCGCGATTGCGCTGCGTCAGATAAGTATTTTTCAACTGACAAAGCGCAATCGCGAGCAAGCCCGCTCCCACAAAAGCGCTCTTGAGCTTATAAGCCAGCCACCGTTTTAAACCCTCGCAAACGCCACCGCCGCCTCAAATTGCGCCTGCGTCGGCCGCACGCCGGTATACAGCACAAACTGCTCCAACGCCTGGATCGCAATCACCTCCAACCCGGTAATCACCCGCTTACCCTTGGCGCGCCCAAGCATAATCAACGGCGTTTCAGCCGGAATCGCCACCACATCAAACACCGTGTCAGCCGCATCAACAGCCTCAGCCGCAAAAGCTAACTGCTGCGCCTGCGCCCCGCCGGTCATGCCAATCGGCGTCACATTGACCAACATCTGCGGGCGCAACGGCCCCAACTCTGCCTGCCACTCGTAGCCCAAATTTTGCGCCAGCGCGCGACCGGCCAGCTCATTGCGCGCCACAATCACGCCATTCGCATAACCACCATCGCGCAAGGCGCTGCCCACCGCCTTGGCCATACCGCCGCTGCCATGCAGGGCAAAGGACGAAGCCTTGGGTACAGCATGCTTTTTCAGCAGTTGTTCGACGGCGATGTAGTCCGTGTTATAGGCCTTGAGCTGGCCGTCAGTGTTGACGATAGTGTTGAGGGACGCGATCGCCTTGACCGAGCTGTCCAGCTCATCGACCAGCGCGAGGCTGGCTTCCTTGAACGGCATCGACACGCCACAACCACGGACGCCCAGCGCCCGTATACCACCGATCGCGCCGGGCAAATCCTGACTGCTGAAAGCCTTATAGTAGAAGTTCAAACCCAGCTGTTCGTACAGATGGTTGTGAAACCGCAAGCCAAAGTTTCCGGGGCGTGCCGACAATGACATACACAGCTGGGTGTCCTTGTTGGGGTGCATCTGCATGGCAAACTCCTTTAAGTAAGCAAATCGGTACAGACCTTACACAACCTTTACCTATCGGCTGTGCTGTTTTTCAGAAATACGTTGTCTTAAAAGTATCCCCGCGACAATCCTTGAGTCTATTGATTGCAGACCACAAGCGCAGGGGCTAACCGAGGAATGACCATGATTCGTAAAATCCCCAAAATCGCCTTGCTTATCGGCGCACTCGCTATGGCAGGCCAAGCCTCAGCTCACGGTGGTGGTTGGGGTGGCCCGGCCGTATTGGGTGCTTTGGTTGGCGCAGCCGTAGTCGGTTCCGTGGTTGCCAGCCAGTCCCAGCCGGTCTACGTGCAGCAACAACCAGTGTACGTGCAGCCGCAGCCGGTGTACGCCGCGCCTCCACCGGTGTATTACGCACCGCCACCACCGGTGTATGTGCAACAACAGGTTTATTACCGCCCGGCGCCGGTCTATTACGGCCCACCGCGTGGCTACTACGGCCCTCCCCACGGCTACTACGGCCGTGGCTGGTAACACTAAGTTGACATGACAGGAACAGGCCTCGCCCACACGCGGGGCCTTTTTTTGCCCGCACGTCCAGGTTGCTAATGCCAAGGTCGCTGTGAGGACAATGGTCGAGGCGTATTCGTACATCATTATGGCCAATGTCTACTTGCCCAAACGCGCTTCGGGCTGTCATGTTGACGTCACGAAACAGTCTCACTATTGACCCTGTCCACCCAACAACAACAAGGACAATCGACCGATGCCCACGCAAAACCCACACCGCACCGCTGGCCTGTGTACTTCCAGCAAGGTTTATAGTGCGCTGACCGAACTCAAGCACCTCGAAGGCCACCGCAGCGCGAAGTTCCTGGCGCTGTTGGCAGAAAACCTGGTGCTCAAAGGCCTGATCAGCGAACAGGAAGTGGTGAGCATGCTTGACCAGGTAGTCGACTGACGTCTGGCGTTGATGTCGACTATCGAGCCCGTTGATTTTTCCTCCGGGCATCAGGCCCGTATGGTGACCCCAATAGCAATTGGAGGTCCTTATGCCCACTGTTCAGATCATGTCCGTTATCGGCAGCGCCGTCCCCGCTTCTCTTCGGGAGCATGGGTTGCTGGCCTGTTGGTACGTGGTACGCGATGGCGAGCCCATCAGCGGCCCGCTCACCTCGTTAAACGCGGCACAGAAGCAGCTGCAAGCTACAAGTTATAAGCTACAAGCCTGATCGCTTGCAGCTTGAAGCTTGAAGCTTGAAGCTTCAAGCTTGCTGCTCCCCCCCTGCTAAGGCAACGGCAGTTTGACCCGTGGCTTGCTTTCGACGAACAGCGCCCAACTGGATATAAACAGTGCCGCCACCAGCGGCCCGATCACAAACCCGTTCAGGCCAAACACCGACAGGCCGCCGAGGGTCGAGATCAGGATCAGGTAGTCGGGCATTTTGGTGTCCTTGCCCACCAAAATCGGGCGCAGCACGTTGTCGACCAGCCCGATCACAAAGACGCCGAACAAGCCCAGCACTACGCCTTGCCAGATCGAGCCGCTTAACAGGAAGTAAGCGGCCACCGGGCCCCACACAATGCCCGCGCCCACCGCTGGCAACAGCGACAGAAACGCCATCAGCACCGCCCAGAGCAACGCGCTGGGAATATCCAGAAACCAGAAGATCAAACCGCCCAGCGCACCTTGGGTCACGGCCACCAGCACGTTGCCCTTGACCGTTGCGCGCACCACACGGTTGAACTTGAGCTGCAACCGACGCTTTTGCGGCTCGGCCAACGGCACCGCCGTGCGCACTTTGCGGACCAGCTCCGGGCCATCGCGCAGCAGGAAAAACAGCAGGTAGAGCATGATGAAAAAGCTCACCAGAAAATCAAACGTGCCCTGGCCGAAGCTGAACGCCTGGGTCGCGAAAAACTGGCTGCCCTGCATCGCGCTTTTGACGATATTTTCGCGCAGGCCTTCGAGGTTGCCCATGCCGAAGCGGTCCAGCAGGTGTTGGAAGTACGGCGGCAGGAAGTTTTTGAACTGCTCGATATAGCCCGCCACATCCAACTGACCGCTTTCTATATTTTTGTACAGCGTCGCGCCCTCTTGCACCAGCAACACGCTGGTAATGATCACCGGCAGAATCGCGATGACCAGGCACACCGTCAACGTGGTCAGAGACGTCAGGTTACGGTTCCAGCCGAAACGCATTTGCAGGCGCCGTTGCATCGGGGCAAAGATAATGCCGAGGATGACCGCCCAGAACACCGCGCCATAAAACGGCAGCAATATCCAGATAAAAGCGATGGTCACCAGCACCAGCAGTAACAGCAGGGTTTTGAATTGCAGGTTGGTTTGATTCATGTCCGGTCCATGTCAAAAAGCCGGGTGCGTATATGCGCCCTGCTGCTTAGTCCGCTGCAAGCCCTGCGAGTGCCATCTTTGTTGCAAGCGTAGACGCAGATCAATAACGACGGTTCACACTTGCACTAACCTGCGGCACTTTTTGAACCCAGTGCCGACCATGCCGCCTATTCTCGCCCCCGAACTGCTCGCCCCCGCCGGCACCCTGAAAAACATGCGCTACGCCTTCGCTTACGGCGCCGATGCGGTATACGCCGGCCAGCCGCGTTACAGCCTGCGCGTGCGCAACAACGAGTTCGACCACGCCCACCTGGCGCTCGGCATTCAGGAGGCCCATGCGCTGGGCAAACGCTTCTACGTGGTGGTGAACATCGCACCGCACAACGCCAAGCTGAAGACCTTTCTCAACGACCTGGCGCCCGTGATAGCGATGGGCCCGGATGCACTGATCATGTCCGACCCCGGGCTGATCATGCTGGTGCGCCGCCACTTCGCGCAGATGCCGATTCATTTGTCGGTGCAGGCCAATACGGTGAATTGGGCGAGCGTGGAGTTCTGGCAGCAGCAAGGCATTTGCCGAGTTATTTTGTCACGCGAGCTGTCACTGGAAGAGATCGACGAGATCCGCCGGCAGGTCCCGACCATGGCGCTCGAAGTGTTTGTGCACGGTGCCTTGTGCATGGCGTATTCCGGGCGCTGCCTGCTCTCGGGCTACCTCAACAAGCGCGATGCCAACCAAGGCAGTTGCACCAACGCGTGCCGCTGGAAATACCAGGCCACTGCGGCCGTGGAAAACGCCACCGGCGACATCGTCCAGCCGTATCCGCCGGAACCGACACTGGGCATCGGTGCGCCGACTGATCAAGTATTCTTGCTACAAGAAGCCAATCGACCGGATGAGCTGATGCCGGCGTTTGAAGACGAACACGGCACCTACATCATGAATGCCAAGGACCTGCGTGCCGTGCAACATGTGGAACGCTTGACCCGGATGGGCGTGCATTCGTTGAAGATCGAAGGCCGTACTAAATCGCACTTCTACTGCGCGCGCACCACTCAGGTGTATCGCCAGGCAATTGATGATGCGGTGGCCGGTCGCGCCTTTGACCGCCATTTGATGACCGATTTGGAATCGCTCGCCCAACGGGGTTACACCGAAGGTTTCCTGCGCCGCCATGTGCACGACGAATACCAGAATTACCAGCACGGCAGCTCAGTGTCGGAGCGCCAGCAATTCGTCGGCGAACTGACCGGCGAGCGCTGCGGCGAGTTGGCCGAGGTCAAGGTGAAGAACCGCTTTGCGGTGGGTAACCACCTGGAGTTGATGACGCCCGCCGGCAACGTTCACTTCGCCTTGGCAATGATGCATAACGCCGAGGGCGAGGCGATCGACGTGGCGCCGGGCGATGGGCACACGGTGTATGTGCCGATCCCTGCGCAGATGGATTTACGCTTCGGCCTGCTGATGCGTGCTGTCTCTTAGCAACGGCCGCTGCGGTGTCAGATTTTGAACTGCCCGACCAATTGCCCCAACCGCTGACCAAGGTCAGCCAGGCTGCGCGAGGTTTGCGCGCCCAACCGGGTTTCATCGGCCACACTGTCCACCGCCACGGCAATTTGGTGCACGCTGCGGTTGATCTCTTCGGCCACGGCGGTTTGCTCCTCGGCGGCGCTGGCGATCTGCGCGTTCATCGAATTGATGGTGCCGATCAACTGGGCCATGGTATCGAGTGACGTCCCGGCCTGGTTGGCCTGGGCCGACGTGCCATCACCGGCATCGCTGGAGCGGCGCATTGCATCCACAGCGGCCTCGGTGCCTTTTTGCAGGCGGTCGATCATGCCCTGAATTTCCTGGGTGCTGGTTTGGGTGCGGCTGGCCAGGGCGCGCACTTCGTCGGCGACCACCGCAAAACCACGCCCGGCCTCACCGGCCCGCGCGGCTTCGATGGCGGCGTTGAGTGCCAGCAGGTTGGTCTGTTCGGCAATCGAGCGAATCACCCCGAGCACGCTGACAATCGACGACACATCCTGCTGCAAGCTGTCGAGGGACACGCCGCTGCTACGAATATCGTTCACCAGCGCATGGATCTGCGCGATGCTGCCGTCCACCACACGCTTGGCGGCCTGGCCTTCTGCATCGGTCTGTTGCGCGGCGACGGCGGCGCCCTGCGCACTGCGCGCCACTTCGTGTGCGGCGGAGGACATCTGGTTGATCGCGGTAGCCACCTGGTCGGTTTCGTGGCGCTGACGCTCCATCGCCCGTTCGGAACGTTGGGCCTGGTCGGACACCTGGCTGACCAGCCCCGTGAGTTGCGTGGTCATCTCGGTGATCTGGCGCACCAAGCCGTGGATCTTGTCGACAAAACGGTTGAACGCGCCAGCCAGATCACCCAGCTCATCGTGGCTGGTGATTGCCAGGCGGCGAGTCAGGTCGCCCTCGCCGGCAGCAATGTCGTCGAGGTTGGCTTTCATCAGGTTCAACGGCCGCAGAATGGTATTGGCCACCACCATGCCGACCGCGGCGATCACCAGCAGCACCACCACCGCCAGGCCGAGGATGCTCAGCAGCACGCCTTCCATACGCTTCTCGACCTTGGCCTCGACCACCGCCACCTGCGCTTCGATGCCATCCAGGTTCACCGAGGTCCCTATCACCATGTCCCACTTCGGCAGGTAATCGGTGTAACCCAGCTTGAGCACCAGTTCGGTTTGCCCCGGCTGGGTTGAGCTGTATTGCAGGTAATGGCTGCCGTCCTTGCCGACCTTGACCAGGTCGCGGTTGACGTAGACGCCGTTGGGGTCGCGGTTGTCCTTGAAGCTCTTGCCCACGCCGTCCGGGCTGTTGCCCTTGAACAGGCGGATGGTTTCGGAGTCGTAGCCGAAGAAGTAGCCGTCCTTGCCGTAGCGTGTATTCGACAGCAGCTTGACCACCTCGGCCCGCGCCGCGGTATCGCCGGGGGCAGCCGCGTCGTACAGCGGTTTGATGGTGGTCATCGCCACCTCAACGTAACTTTGCAGGGTGGCCTTGGCGTCATCGAGCAGACGCTGGCGGGTTTCATCCACCTCGTTGCGCGCTTGCCCTTGCAGAATCCACACCGTGGTCAGGCTGATGACCACGGCAAACAGCAACACCGGAACGACGGCGAGGGCCAAAACTTTGCCCTTTAAACTCAGACGCATGGCTTTTCTCTCTTATTAGTGGCGACTTGAGAGGTTAACGGCCAAGTTAGAAATAGCTGTAGGGCACCCTGTGGCAAGCCCCCCCGCTAAAGCGTCATCGCCGCAATCCAGCCAAACGCCAGCAACGGGATGTTGTAGTGCAGGAACGTCGGCACCACGGTGTCCCAGATATGGTGGTGCTGGCCGTCGATATTCAGGCCGGAGGTCGGCCCGAGCGTAGAATCCGAGGCAGGCGAGCCGGCGTCGCCGAGCGCACCCGCCGTACCGACGATGCACACGATGGCCAGCGGGCTGAAGCCCAGTTGCACACACAGCGGCACGAAAATCGCGGCCAGAATCGGCACTGTGGAAAACGACGAACCGATGCCCATCGTCACCAACAGCCCCACCAGCAACATCAGCAGCGCACCCACGCCACGACTGTGGCCGATAAACGCCGCCGAGGTTTCCACCAGCGAGCGCACGTCGCCGGTCGCCTTGAGCACTTCGGCAAAGCCCGACGAAGCGATCATGATGAAGCCGATCATCGCCATCATCTTCATGCCTTCGGTGAACAGGTCGTCGGTTTCGCGCCAGCGCACGATGCCCGACACCGAGAAAATCAGGAACCCGGCCAACGCGCCGATGATCATCGAGTCCAGCCACAACTGAATAATGAACGCCGCCGCAATCGCCAAGCCGGCCACCAGCAATGTCAGCGGGTTGTACTGCACCGCCACCTGCTCGACCCGCTCGATTTTCTCCAGGTCATACACGCGCTTCTTGCGGTAGCTGATAAACACCGCCACCAGCAGGCCAACCACCATGCCCAATGCAGGCAAGCCCATGGCGTGGGTGACGTTGACCTGGCTGATGTCGACGCCGCTCTTGGCCACGTTGGCCAGCAGGATCTGATTCAGGAAGATATTGCCAAAGCCCACCGGCAGGAACATGTAAGGCGTGATCAGCCCGAAGGTCATGACGCAGGCAATCAGGCGACGGTCCAATTGCAACTTGGTCAACACGTACAGCAGCGGCGGCACCAGCAGCGGAATAAACGCGATGTGGATCGGCAGGATGTTTTGCGAGGCAATGGCCACCGCCCACAACAGGCCGATCAACAGCCATTTGACGTGATTGCCGCCGGTAGCCTCTTGGCGATCCACCAACATCAATGCCTTGTCGGCCAGCGCGTGGGCCAGCCCGGATTTGGCAATTGCCACCGCGAAAGCGCCGAGCAATGCGTAGGACAACGCCACAGTGGCGCCGCCACCCAAACCGCCGTTGAAGGCCTTGAGCGTGGCCTCGATGCCCAGGCCACCGGTCAAACCGCCGACCAGGGCGCCGACGATAATGGCGATGACCACATGCACGCGGGACAGGCTGAGCACCAGCATGGTGCCAACCGCGGCGATGACTGCGTTAATCATGGTTACCTCAAGACAGAAACAAAAAAACAGGCATGCCCGCGCCCGAGCAGCCATTCGGATGGCTACCAGCGTGCAGGCTTTAAGAGGTCTTATTAGAGGGCGCGCACTTTGCAGCAGGCGCGCGCGCATGTCAAAAACTCTGGCGCCGCAGCGTGCCAGGCAATGTGACGTGCAGGCGCTGGCTATTCGTCAGCAATGGGTGGCGGACATAAGCACCAGCATGGCCCAAATCGAAGGTTTGGCGGCCAATAGCGAGAAGATCGGTTCGGTGCTGGAAGTGATTCGCGCAATTGCCGAGCAGACCAACCTGCAGTAACAATCAACAGCAGGGGCAATTTCGCGTGTAAGCGGCACAGCTACCACTCCCCCAAGCCGGCATGCGGTCAACTGTGGGAGATTCTATGGTTTTGGGGAAGCCTCCAAAACCGCTTTCGACTGGTATTCGCTCAGGTTTTTCATGAGAGAAAACGCGATGCGAGCCAGCTTGCGGGCGATGATGACCAGGG
>NZ_JBLZPT010000042.1:23533-23997 GCF_049199985.1 Pseudomonas kitaguniensis | reverse complement strand
AGGGCCGATGCATTCCTTATCGGCGTTTTGGGTGAAGGGGTGGGGCGAAGTCTCCCACGGTCTGTACTGGCTAGAGTCAGATGCTGGCTTTTAGTCCCACCACCCCTACAAGTCTAACCATACAAGCTGGCCTGGAAACTGGCTTGGGTGGAAGCTGGTCTGCCTGGAAGCTGGTCTGAGGCTGGCTTGTGTGCAGGCTGGCCTGCCTGGAAGCTGGCCTGGGGCTGGCTTGTGTGGAGGCTGGTCTGCCTGGAAGCTGGCCAAGGGCTGGCTTGTGTGGAGGCTGGTCTGCCTGGAAGCTGGCCAAGGGCTGGCTTGTGTGGAGGCTGGTCTGCCTGGAAGCTGGCCAAGGGCTGGCTTGTGTGGAGGCTGGCCTGCCTGGAAGCTGGCCTGGGGCTGGCTTGTGTGGGAGGGGGCTTGCTCCCGATGGCGGTGTGTCAGCCAGCACATGTGCAAGCTGGACC
>NZ_JBLZPT010000042.1:0-22500 GCF_049199985.1 Pseudomonas kitaguniensis | reverse complement strand
AATCGTTTGAGTACCGTGCATAATTCCCCAGTGACTTTGCATTTACAGTGCGTGCGCATGCCCAACAATCTTGGTTACAGTGCGCACCAACATCGACCACAGGAATGGGCCATGACCGACAAGAGCCAACAATTTGCCAGCGACAACTATTCCGGCATCTGCCCGGAAGCCTGGGCCGCCATGGAACAAGCCAACCAAGGCCATCAACGCGCCTATGGCGATGATGAATGGACCCACCGCGCCGCCGACGGTTTCCGTAATCTGTTTGAAACCGACTGCGAAGTGTTCTTCGCCTTCAACGGCACCGCCGCCAACTCGCTGGCGCTGTCGTCCTTGTGCCAGAGCTACCATAGCGTGATTTGCTCGGAAACCGCCCACGTCGAAACCGACGAATGCGGCGCGCCGGAGTTTTTCTCCAACGGCTCCAAGCTGCTCACTGCACGCACCGAAAACGGCAAGCTGACCCCGGAATCGATCCGCGAGATCGCCCTCAAGCGCCAAGACATTCACTACCCCAAACCGCGCGTTGTCACCCTTACCCAAGCCACCGAAGTCGGCAGCGTGTACACGCCGCAAGAAATCCGCGCCATCAGCGCCACCTGCAAAGAGCTGGGCCTGAACCTGCACATGGACGGCGCGCGCTTCGCCAACGCCTGCGCGTTCCTCGGCTGCTCGCCTGCCGACCTGACCTGGAAAGCCGGTGTGGACGTGCTGTGCTTTGGCGGCACCAAAAACGGCATGGCCGTGGGTGAAGCGATCCTGTTCTTCAACCACACACTGGCCGAAGACTTCGACTACCGCTGCAAACAGGCCGGCCAGTTGGCGTCGAAAATGCGCTTCCTCTCGGCGCCCTGGGTAGGTTTGCTGGAAAACCACGCCTGGCTCAAACACGCACGCCACGCCAACAGTTGCGCGCAATTGCTGAGCAGCCTGGTGGCGGATATTCCCGGCGTGGAATTGATGTTCCCGGTGCAGGCCAACGGCGTGTTCCTGCAACTCTCGGAAGCCGCCATTGAGGCGCTGACGGCCAAGGGCTGGCGCTTCTACACGTTCATCGGCAAAGGCGGCGCGCGCTTCATGTGTGCGTGGGATACAGAGGAAGAGCGTGTCAGGGAATTGGCCGCGGACATTCGAGAAGTGATGGGCGCCTGACAGTCACCCCTGAACAAAAGTGGGGGGGGGCTTGCTCCCGATGGCGGTGAGTCAGTTACATGAATTCTGACTGACAGACCGCCATCGGGAGCAAGCCCCCTCCCACATTGGACTGTCCCGCATTAAAGGGGTGGGCAGGTCACGAAGAATACTGGCGAAATGCCGAGACTGTTATTTGGTATTTCTGACAGAAGCGCGCCGCACATTCATCGTCTAGCCTCTTGGAACCCGAAAGGAAAAGGCCGCTGCAGCGGCCACCCTTTCGGGACACTGCCTGCCGAATATTCGGCTGGAAACGGAAATCCAGTAGAGAGCCAGACCCATGGAATATGAATGCATCAGCAACGCTCGGCAAAACGACGGCACGCTCAGCAACACAGTCATTGACTGGGATGAGTTCAGGAAACTCGCAAAAGTCGGTGACACCATCAAAGAACCGTCGAGGACGCTGAAGGTCTACGATAAAGTCTATGAAATGACAGCATCAGGCCAGCACTTCGTCGTGCACGTCTACGCCCAGTAACCCTTAGCCACCTGAACTGTGGGAGGGGGCTTGCTCCCGATGGCGGTGGGTCAGTTACATGAATTCTGACTGACGCACCGCTATCGGGAGCAAGCCCCCTCCCACACTGGATCGTGGTTAATTAGAACTCGATGCGCACGTCGCCCTTGGGCACGCTGCAGCACGACAGGATGTAGCCTTCGGCTTCGTCTTCTTCGGTGATCCCGCCGTTGTGGTCCATCTCGACCTCGCCCCCCAGCTTCATCACCTTGCACGTTCCGCAAATGCCCATGCCGCAGGCTTTGGGGATGAGCAAACCCAGCTTGGCCGCTGCGGCGTGCACCGTCTCGCCCGGCGCCACGCGGATGCTCTTGCCGGAGGCAATGAATTCGACCTGGTGCAGGTCGGCCAAGTCTATTTCCGGCGCGTCGGCGGCTTGCTCGGCTTGCTCAACCGCGTCGGCACGCGCTTCGGGCGGTGTGGCGCCGAACGATTCCTCGTGGTACCGCGCCATGTCGAAACCGGCCACTTCCAGCAGCCGTTTCACCGCGTTCATGTAGGGCGTAGGGCCACAGCAGAACACTTCGCGCTCAAGAAAGTCGGGCACCATCAATTCGAGCATCTTGTGGTTCAGGTAGCCGCGATAACCGGCCCAGGGCTCACCCAAGCCGTGCTTCTCGCAGATCAGGTGCAGGCTGAAGTTGTCGATCCGCGACGCCATGTGCTCCAGCTCGCGGTGGTAAATGATGTCTTTGGGTGAGCGCGCACTGTGGACAAAGGTCATGTCGACGTTGGCGTTGGTGTCGTAATACCAGCGCGCCATGGACATCACCGGCGTGATACCGACGCCGCCACTGAGGTAAAGCACTTTGGGGTTGCTGAAATCGATGGCATTAAACAGCCCAACCGGCCCGTGCACCGCCAGCTCTTGCCCTTCCTGCAGGGTGTCGTGCAACCAGTTGGAGACCTTGCCACCGGGCACGCGTTTAATGGTCACCGAGAAGCTGTACGGCACCGAGGGCGAGCTGGAAATAGTGTAAGAACGCATGATCGGCTGGCCGTCGATTTCCAGCTCCAGCGTGACGAATTGCCCCGGCTTGAAAAAGAACAGGATCGGCTGGTCGGCCATAAAGCAAAAGGTGCGCACGTCCCAGGTTTCCTGGATGACTTTGACGCAACGGACGATGTGCCGACCATTCGCCCAAGTCTGGGTAGTGACCGGATTCAGGAAGCTGTTGGACATGCTGTTCTCCGCAGCCGTAGGTCGGCCTCATGGTGGCGATTCTGCGTAACGCGCGAACCACCCATTTACCTATCTGCGACATTCACATACTTATCGCGACCAGCCCCCATGGCACTGGGGTTGCGCGTCGGGAACAGAGTGGGCCATGTCGCTCATGGATAAGGTTCGGCGCATCGGCGGCCCCACACTCGCTCCCAACCAAGACACTTTCTTTACGCCTTGCTGCAAAACCTGATTAGTCACTTATCGCGGCCACCCAGAATGGCCTTGAGGACACACACGATGGACGTCACCGCAACCTTAAGCTTGGGCGATCCGCTGGAACCCGCACGCAAGGCCACCGCACAGATGTTGCAAGAGCGCGAGCGCACATTTTCGCTGCCGCAGCCGTTTTACTCTGATGAGCGGCTGTTTGATATCGACATGCAGGAGATCTTCCAAAAAGAATGGCTGATCGCCGGCATGACCTGCGAGATCCCCACCAAGGGCAACTACCTGACCCTGCAAGTGGGCAAAAACCCGATCATCGTGATCCGTGGCGCCGAGGGCGTGGTGCATGCGTTTCATAACGTGTGCCGCCACCGTGGCTCGCGCTTGTGCACCAGCGACAAGGGCAAGGTGGCAAAACTTGTGTGCCACTACCACCAGTGGACCTACGAGCTGGACGGCCGCCTGCTGTTCGCCGGCACCGAGATGGGCGCCGACTTCGACATGCAGCAATATGGCCTGAAGCCTGTGAACGTGAAGACCGCCGGCGGTTACATCTTCATCAGCCTGGCGAAGAACCCGCCGGCCATGGATGACTTTCTGTCGACGCTGAACCACTACATGGAACCCTACGACATGGAGAACACCAAGGTGGCGATCCAGACCACCTTGTTCGAAAAAGCCAACTGGAAACTGGTGCTCGAAAACAACCGCGAGTGCTACCACTGCAACGCATCGCACCCGGAACTGCTGAAAACCCTGCTGGAATGGGACGACGTCACCGACCCGCGTGCCGACCAGGCGTTCAAGGACCACGTTGCCGCCTCGGCCGCGGCCTGGGACGCCGAAAAAATTCCGTACGCCCACGCCAGCTTCGGCCTGCGTAACCGCATCGTGCGCATGCCATTGCTCAAGGGCACCGTGTCGATGACCCTGGACGGCAAACAGGGTTGCGCCAAGCTGATGGGCCGCATCCAGAACCCGGACCTCGGCTCGATGCGCATCCTGCACCTGCCGCACTCGTGGAACCACTGCATGGGCGACCACATTATTGTGTTTACCGTGTGGCCGATCAGCGCGCAGGAAACCATGGTCACCACCAAGTGGATCGTGCACAAGGATGCCGTGGAAGGTGTGGATTACGACGTTGAACGCATGCGTAAAGTCTGGGACGCCACCAACGACCAGGACCGCCGCCTGGCTGAAGAGAACCAGCGCGGTATCAACTCCACCGCCTACCAGCCGGGGCCGTACTCAAAAACCTATGAGTTTGGTGTGGTGAATTTTGTGGACTGGTACAGCGAGCGTTTGCTGAGCAACCTCGGCGCCGCGCCCGCGCCTTACCTCAAAGGCGTGGCCGTACACGAATAACCGACCCACCAGCGATCAAAAAAGTGTGTGTGGGAGCGGGCTTGCTCGCGATAGCGATCTGTCAGTCGCCAGATGTACTGGCTGACACACCGCCATCGCGGGCAAGCCCGCTCCCACCGTTGAATCGCGCGGGTGTTCAATAATTGATCAACTTCGTTGCAGGCCGCTGAAAACCTGCCCTGCAGCCTTTGCCCAACAACTTATCCACAAAGCCACCCACAGTAATTGTGGGCAAGTGCGCGTCTCTGTTGAAAATAGTCGAAGAAAATCCGTGACTTATTAAAGTTGTCGGATTCCATCAGCAATTGATCACTTATTAACCAAACCACCAAGAAGCCCGTATTACTTGGCCTGTAGCACTACGCGAACACCTTATCCACAGAAGCACCAACAGACTTTGGGGGCAACTTCGGCACGACTGTGGAAAACCACCTGAACCCTTCAGATTCCGGGGGTTTACAGCCCGTGAACAAGGTAAATTACGCAAATTGATCATATTTTGACCACCTCACTGAAAGCCACGTTCTATAAGGCCTGCAGACGATAGCGAACATCTTATCCACAGAAGCGCCAACAGACTTTGGGGGCAAGTCTGTGTATGGGAATTAAGTTATTCACGGAAAAAACCAGTAAAAACCGTCAGTTAGTCTGGTTGTTTTTCGTACAGAGGGATGCAGGGCTTGGTTTTAAGGGCCTGTGGACAGTCGCAAACAGGTTATCCACAGGCGGATCAACAGGGATTGTGGGTAAGCCCTTCCCACCGGGGATTAGCGCACCACGCCTTCTTCGATAAGCAGCTTGAGGATGGCTTGGGCACCGTCTTCAGCGCTGAGCCCCTTGAGCACTTGCCCACCGCCGCCACTGGCCTTGGCGGTCGCGGCTTTCATGCGGTCGGCGCCGCTCTTGGCCTTGATCACTTTAAGGCGCTTGGGCCGAGGCTTGGCCGGTTGCAGCTGCGCGCCTGTGAATAACTCGTCTGCTTCTATCTCGACCTCATGCGCCGCCAGCACGCCACGCTGTGCCGGGCCGTAGGCGCTTTGCCGGGGTTTGGGCGCGGCGTTATCCACCGTGGCCAGAAACGGCAAACGCACTTTCAAGCGGCGCCGCTGCCCACGCGGCAACGCCTGCAGCACATGCGCAACGCCGCCATCGATGGACTCAACCTGCGCCAGCCCGACAATCAATGGCCAGCCCAATTGCTCCGCCAGCAGGAACGGCAACATGCCCGAACCCTCGCCGGTTTCTGCCTGGCTGCCGGTGAGCACCACGTGGGCGCCGGCGTCGCGCAGGTAATCACTCAGCGCCGGCAAGGCGTCCGCGCCGGCCGGCTGTTCCAGCACGTGCAACTGTGGCAAGCCCATGCCCAAGTAGCTGCGCAAGGTCGGCTCGTGGATGTTGCCGGCGTGCAACACCTGCAACTTATCCCCAGCCAGTTGCAGCCCCAGCTCGACGGCGCGGGCGTCTTGCTCGGCGCGGCGCGGGCGCCCGGACGTGGGGTGGGCACCGATGGAAACCAAGCTGATTACATGAGTGTGCATAACCTTGTCCTTTGCTTAAGCCGCGTCGCGCTTGGCGCCGTTGCGGTAGGCCTCGACCGCAGCGATCAAGGCTTGCAGAATCGCGGCGCTGTCGCCGATTACCGACAGGTCGGCACGCTTGATCATGTCGCAGCCCGCGTCGAGGTTGATCGCCACCACCTTGTCGCAGGCACCGATGCCTTGCAGGTGCTGGATCGCCCCGGAAATCCCCACGGCCACGTAAACCCTTGCCGTGACCCACGTGCCGCTGGCGCCAACCTGGCGATCACGCGCCATAAAGCCATCGTCCACCGCCACGCGTGAGGCGCCTTCGGTGGCGCCCAGCGCGGCGGCGGCCCGGTGGAACAGCGGCCAGTCCTGCACGCCGTTGCCGCCAGAGAACATGAATTCGGCCTCGGCCATCGGAATCGCCGCCGGGTCCACCGCCACGGCCCCAAGGTCTTCGATACGCGGCAAGCTGCGCGCCAGGGCTGTGGATAACGCCACCGGCAACACTTCGTGGCGCGTGTCGCTGACCGGCTCGGCACATTCGACGGCGGCCAGAATCAGGCGTGGCAATGGCCGCGCCAAATCTTCCTGGCCCGCACCGGCGCGGCCGATGCACGCTTCGCCATTGACCTGCCACACCCGTGTGGCCGGGCGCTCTTTGAGGCTAGCGGCAAAACGTCGGCCCAGCTCGCCACCGCCGCTGCGGCTGTCGGGCAGCAACCAGTGGCGCGGGCTGAACTGGTTATCCACAGCCCGCAAGCCGTGCACACGTTGCTCCGGTGAATAACCGTCGAATGCGTGGCCTTCCAGCACCAGCAGGCGATCAACCCCGGCCGTGGCGAAGGCGCCTTCTTTGTGTTCGCCAAACACCACCGCCAACACCGCGCCGTCGCTGCCCGCGAGTTGCCGCGCGAGGCCCAGCACGTCGCGGTCGTGGCTGCTGAGGCGGCCGCCGACCATGTCCGGCACCACGCTGATGTAAAACGCCGGTGCAAGCACCTGGTGCAACGGCAACTGCACTTCAACAGCGGCCGAGCGCTTGGCCGCGCCGCCTTGCTGGGCGCCGCTGCGGTCGATGCGCTTGATGCCGTTGGGGCCGATAAAACCGACGCCGTGCGGGTTTTTGCGGATGATGCCGTTCGGCCCCATCCAATGCTCTTGCACCGGCTGCATCGCCGCATGCAGCGGGTGCAGGCGGTTACGCGCGATCCATTCGGCGCGTGGGTCGCGGCGGATAATCTCGCTCATCAGTGCACCTCCGCAGGTTCAAGCCTGGCAGGGGCTTTGGCAGGCGCTGCGTCTTCAAGCAACGCCTCGGCCACCAGCTCGGCAATGTCCTTGATCAATGGGCGCGGCTCAACCACGCCTTCAAGCATCGCCGTGCACTGTGGGCAACCCACGGCCACCAGTTCGGCGCCGGTTTCGCGGATGTCGTCCATGCGCATGTCGGGAATACGTTGCTTGCCGGGAATATCAGTGATCGGCGCACCGCCACCGCCGCCACAGCAGCGCGAGCGCAAACCCGACCGTTGCATTTCCTTGACCTCAATGCCCAGCGCGCGCAGCACTTGGCGCGGGGCCTCGTACTCGCCGTTGTAACGGCCCAGGTAACACGGGTCGTGGTAGGTAACGCTGTTGCCCTTGTGCTGGCCGAGGTTCAACGCGCCGTCGCCGATCAGCTCGGCCATGAACGTGCTGTGATGCTGCACCACGTAGTTGCCGTTGAACGCGCCGTACTCGTTTTTCAGCACGTGAAAGCTGTGCGGGTCACAGGTGACGATCCGCGTGAAGCAGTACTTTTCCAGCGTCTGGATATTGCGCGTGGCCAGCAGTTGGAACGTCGCTTCATCGCCAAGGCGCCGGGCCACATCGCCGCTGTCGCGCTCCTCCAGGCCGAGCACCGCGAAGTCGACCCTGGCGGCTTTCAGCACTTTGACGAAGGCGCGCAAGGTGCGCTGGTTGCGCATGTCGAAGGCACCGTCGCCGACCCAGAACAACACGTCGGCGCTGCCCTTGTCGCTGAACAATGGCAGGTTCAAATCCGCCGCCCAGTTCAGGCGACCACCGGGTGCAAAGCCGCCGGGGTTGTCGGTGGCGATCAGGTTTTCCAGGACTTCGGCGCCCTTGTTCGGCGTGGCGCCTTTTTCCAGGGTCAGGTAGCGGCGCATGTCGACGATGGCGTCGACGTGTTCGATCATCATCGGGCACTCTTCCACGCACGCGCGGCAGGTGGTGCACGACCACAGGGTTTCGGCGTCCACCAGGCCGTTGACGATCGGCTGGTGCGGGTTGCCGCTGTGTTCGCCGATGGGTTGTCCTGGATACGGGCTGCCGGCGAACTTGGCATCGGTGCCGCCGGCCAGGCCGACCACCATGTCCTGGATCAGCTTTTTCGGGTTCAGCGGCTGGCCGGCGGCGAAGGCCGGGCACGCGGCCTCGCACTTGCCGCACTGCACACAAGCGTCAAAACCGAGCAGTTGGTTCCAGGTAAAATCCTTGGGTTTTTGCACGCCCAGCGGCGCGCTTTTGTCGGTGAGGTCCAACGGTTTTAAACCGGTCGAACGGCCGCCACCAAAACGCTCGGCGCGGCGGTGCCAGGCCAGGTGCAGCGCGCCGGCGAAGGCGTGTTTCATCGGGCCGCCCCAGGTCATGCCAAAGAACATCTCGCTCACGCCCCACAACACACCCACGCTGAGCAGTGCTGCCAACAACCAGCCGCCGAAGTCAGCAGGCAGAATTCCGGCCACCGGCAACGTCACCACAAAGAAGCTCAGCGAGAACGCCATCAGGCTTTTCGGCAGGCGCATCCACGCGCCTTTCGACAGGCGCGACGGCGGGTTGCGCCGACGCAGGTAGACGAAGGTGGCGCCGACAAACATCAGTAGCGAGGCCAGCAGCAAGGCATAGCCGAGGATGCGGTTATGCAGGCCGAAGCCGTGCACCAGAATCGCCAGCAGCGCCGACAACACAAAGCCCAAAGCGGTAGCGACGTGAGTATTGGCGATGTATTTATCGCGGGCGACCACGTGGTGCAGGTCGACCATGTAGCGCTTGGGCATCGCCAGCAGGCCGCCGAGCAGGTCGACTTTGGACGCGCGGCCACGGCGCCACAGGTTCACCCGGCGCAGTGCGCCGAGTGCTGCGAGGCCCAGCGCCGCAAACAGCAGAATAGGCAGCAAAGTGTTCAACATTGAGGTGACCTCAAGCGGCAAGTTTCAAGCTACAAGCGGCAAGTCAAAGCGATCACCCATTGCTCTTTCTTGTTGCTTGAAGCTTATGGCTTGCGGCTGTTTTCAGAAATCCTTGCACAGGCGCAGGGCGTCATAGATCGCAGCGTGGGTGTTGCGCTGCGCCACACAGTCACCGATGCGGAACAGCAAGTAGCCTTCACCCGCCTCGCTCAGGCACGGCTGCGGCTTGATCGCGAACAGCGCTTCGATGTCCATCTGGCCCTTGTTGCGCGAGCCGCCTTTAAGCGCGTAGTAGATCTCTTCATCCGGGCGCACGCCGTTTTCCACAACCACCTGATCGACTACCCGCTCCTCTTTGGCGCCGGTGTATTCGTTCTCCAGCACTGCCACCAGTTTGTCGCCTTCGCGGTAGACCCTTTCCAGCATCATGTCGCCGGTCATGATCACTTCTTTCGGGTACATGCTGCGGTAGTACGTGGGGAATGACGTACCGCCGATGGCCACGCCGGGCTTGATGTCGTCGGTGACGATCTCGACCTGGCTGCCTTTGTCGGCAAGGAAGTCCGCCACCGACATGCCGGTGAATTCGCAAATGGTGTCGTACACCAGCACGTTTTTGCCCGGCGCGACTTTGCCGTCGAGCACGTCCCAACTGCTCACCACCAGGCCTTCAGCCGCGCCCCAGTGTTCGTTCTGTTCCAGGAACGGATGCCCGCCCACCGCCAGCACCACCACATCCGGGCGCAGGTCGAGGATCGCCTCGGCATTCGCCGCCACGCCCAGGCGCAGGTCGACGTTAAGTCGTGCCAGTTCAAGCTGGAACCAGCGGGTGATCCCGGCGATCTGATCGCGCTGCGGCGCCTTCGAAGCCGTGGTGATTTGCCCACCGATAAAGTCTTTTTTCTCGAACAGCGTCACGTCGTGGCCACGCTCCGCCGCTACGCGTGCAGCTTCCATCCCGGCCGGGCCGGCGCCGACCACCACGACGTTGCGTTTAGGCCCGCTGGACTTTTCGATGATGTGCGGCACGCCCATGTACTCACGCGAGGTCGCGGCGTTCTGGATGCACAACACGTCGAGGCCTTGGTACTGGCGGTCGATGCAGTAGTTGGCGCCGACGCACTGTTTGATCTGGTCGATCTGGCCCATCTTGATCTTGGCGATCAGGTGCGGGTCGGCAATGTGCGCACGGGTCATGCCGACCATGTCCACATAACCGCCTTCCAGAATGCGCGTGGCCTGGTTCGGGTCCTTGATGTTCTGCGCGTGCAGCACCGGCGCCTTGACCACTTCCTTGATACCGGCGGCCAGGTGCAAAAACGGCTCCGGTGGATAACTCATGTTCGGGATCACGTTGGCCAGGGTGTTGTGGGTGTCACACCCCGAGCCGACCACACCGATAAAGTCGAGCATGCCGGTGTCGTCGTAGTACTTGGCGATCTGTTTCATGTCCTCGTGGGACAAGCCGTCCGGGTGGAACTCATCACCGCACAGGCGAATGCCCACGCAGAAATCCGCGCCGACTTCAGCGCGCACGGCCTTGAGTACTTCCAGGCCGAAACGCATGCGGTTTTCAAAACTGCCGCCCCATTCATCGGTGCGTTTGTTAACCCGTGGGCTCCAGAACTGGTCGATCATGTGCTGGTGCACCGCCGACAGTTCCACACCGTCGAGGCCACCGGCTTTGGCCCGCGCAGCGGCGCTGGCGTAGTTGCCGATTACGCGCCAGATCTCTTCCGGCTCGATGGTTTTGCAGGTGGCGCGGTGCACCGGCTCGCGAATGCCCGACGGCGACAGCAGCGTCGGCCAGTGCTCGCCATCCCAACGCGAGCGACGGCCCATGTGGGTAATCTGAATCATGATCTTGGCGCCATGCTTGTGCATGGCATCGGCCAGGTTCTGGAAGTGCGGGATGATCCGGTCATCGGCCAGGTTCACCGATTTCCACCAGCCTTGCGGGCTGTCGATGGCCACACTGGAAGACCCGCCGCAAATCGCCAGGCCAATACCGCCCTTGGCTTTCTCTTCGTAATACTTCACATAGCGGTCGGTGGTCATGCCGCCGTCGGTGGCATACACCTCGGCGTGGGCGGTACTGAGCACGCGGTTGCGAATGGTCAGTTTGCCGATCTGGATCGGCGCGAACATTGCTTCGAAAGCCATGGCAGGGTTCCTCGACTTACAACGGCTTGACGGTGAACAGGCCGTCATCATGGCCTTCTTCGGAGCCGCCGTAGACTTGCTCGGCCACGGTGCGGATTTTGCTGCCGCGAGCTTCAAGGATCTGATCCATCGCGCCGGCAAACCAGCCGGTGAACATGTAGTCGACTTTGCGCCCGACCTTGCCGTACACGTAGACGAACGCCGAGTGTTCCAACTTGACGCTGGCGGTGCCTTTGTCGAGGTCGATGTCCTGGATCTTGAACAAGCCCCAGCCGCGTTGCGACAGGCGTTTCATGTAATGCTCGAATACCGCAACGCCTTCCAGGCCGTGGCATTCGGCTTCTTTTTCACACCAGTGCCAGGCGGATTTGTAGCCGGCCTTGTAGAGAATGTCGGCGTAGGCATCGGCGCCGAGTACCTCTTCGATCCCCATGTGGTTGTTGACGAAAAAATGGCGCGGCACGTACAGCATCGGCAGGGCGTCGGAGGTCCAGACACCGGTTTCGCTGTCGACTTCGATAGGCAATTGCGGGGCGATCTTGGCCATGGAAACTTAACTCCAGAAAATTCGGTTTCAGTGCTTAGCAAAGCTTTTGTTTTGCTCTTATAAACAAGCCGTGTGAATGACTTTGGAGCCGTAGCGAGCACGTCGAGAGCAAGGAAGGACCGGAGCGACAAGCGAGACAGTACGGTACGTACGGCAAGTTTGGCGCGAGGACCTGACGCAGCTATCGGCGAGCGGAGTAGGCTCCAGAGTTATTTATTGGCCCCAAACGTCGTGTAGGACACTCACCCAGTTCTCGCCCATGATCTTGCGCACCACGCGTTCGCTGTGGCCGCGCCGTAGCAGGGTTTCGGTGAGGTTCGGGAACTCGCCCACGGTGCGGATGCCCAGCGGGTTGATGATTTTGCCGAAGCTGGTCAGGCGGCGCGCATAGCCCTTGTCATGGGTCAGCATTTCGAAGAAATCCTGGCCATGGCCCTGGGTGAAGTCGGTGCCGATGCCGATGGCGTCTTCGCCGACGATGTTCATCGTGTATTCAATGGCTTCGGCATAGTCGTCGATGGTCGAATCGATGCCCTTGGCCAGGAACGGCGCGAACATGGTCACGCCGACAAAACCGCCGTGGTCTGCAATAAACTTGAGTTCTTCATCGGACTTGTTGCGCGGGTGCTCTTTAAGCCCCGAAGGCAAGCAGTGCGAATAGCACACCGGTTTTTTCGATTCGAGGATGACTTCTTCGCTGGTTTTGGAGCCCACGTGGGACAGGTCGCACATGATGCCGACGCGGTTCATTTCGCCGACCACTTCGCGGCCAAAGCCCGACAGGCCGCCATCGCGTTCGTAGCAACCGGTGCCGACCAGGTTCTGGGTGTTGTAGCACATCTGCACTACGCCCACGCCGAGCTGCTTGAAGATCTCGACGTAGCCGAGCTGGTCTTCAAACGCATGCGCGTTCTGGAAGCCAAAGATGATGCCGGTCTTGCCCAGCTCCTTGGCCTTGCGAATGTCGGCGGTGGTTCTGACCGGAATCACCAAGTCGCTGTTCTCACGGATCAGGGTCTGGCTGGCGACGATGTTATTGACAGTGGCCTGGAACCCTTCCCACACCGACACGGTGCAATTGGCGGCGGTCAGGCCACCTTTGCGCATGTCCTCGAACAGGTCGCGGTTCCACTTGGCAATGATCAGCCCGTCGATAACGATGCTGTCGGCGTGCAATTGCGCTGGGCTCATCAGGCGTCCCCTTATTGGCGATTCATGCGCCGAATCGTCTGCCGGCGCTTTGGGCCAGCATATGCCCAGGGGCAACCTGAGCCGGGTGCAAAAACGACAGGGGAATTGCCGAAAGCGTCAATCCACGACAAAGCGCATGAAGACACGTCTGACTGGCGACTGTTCTTTGTCTTACGCTTGAGCCAGAATTCCGCATCACCTGATATGAGACGGCGCAATGAAATCGATTTTCCTGGCTTTGGCACTCATCGCAACCGGCGTTCACGCGGCCGAAGACACCGACAACACGCCGTGCGATGGCATCGAAAACGACAAACAAACCCTGGAATGCGCGACCTACAACAAAACCACCGCCGAACAATTGCTCAAGGACAACTATCAAGGTTTGCTGGAACGCATGGGCTCGGCCTATGCCGGCAACAAGTCGCAACTGGCCGACATTACCGCTCGTCTGAAGGACGCCCAGCAAAAGTGGGAAAAACTGCGCGATGCCGATTGCGCGGTGGACACCTTCCCGGCGGTGAATGGCAGCAAGGACTATGCGATTCAACAGAATGATTGCCTGGCGCGGATGAGTGATGAGCGGTCCGAGTTTTTGGAGTCGATCGGCCAGGAATAACCCCACGAACGTGTTTGCATCTGCGCTGGCAAGGCACCTGTCAACTGTCAGTTCTCACAGTTTACGGTGTGCCACGCGGCGCCTATGTTCAGCGGATGATACGGATTATCCGATCATCAAGGATTTACTCCAAGGAGCTGATCATGCTGACTCGACACGTCATTCCCCAAACCTGCGCAACCCCTTCCCAAGGCACCCTGAGCGCCAGTATTGGAACGTCCCCAGCCCTGACGCTAACGGCTGAAGGCCTCAATTTCGCGCGGGATTACTACACAACCGACCGTCAGATGCGTACGACGCTCTCGGCGTTGGAACGCCTGCCCGATATGGTTCATGGTGTCGAGATTACCTTTCTCAGCACGCTAACCGATGGCAGGTATGCGATTGAAGATAAGAAGGTGAGTGCCGTTTATTGGCAATTATTGGTAGAAAACGATGAATCGGTTTTTTACACCCATGATGCCGACTCAGGCTCTATCAGCTTGGCCTTCTCTGACGCGCTTGAGACCGTCGAAGGCGCCTTCAGCTTCAAGTCGACTAACCCGGACGGGAGCATCCTGGTGATCGACGGCGGCAAATTTAACATCGTAGGGCGCGACGACCTTACGTTGTAATAGATAGAGCCGGCTAACGTCGTTCGGCTAGCGCTAATGGGTAACTGATTGCCTGCTATGACACGCAAGCGCAATAAGGGACAATCCGCTGCCCATTTGCGCGCATCACGACTAAGGCCACTCATGACTATTTGCGGCATCGAAATCAAAGGCAGCGAAGCCATTATCGCTGTCGCCTCCCAAGACGGCCTGGCGCTGACCCACGTCGCCCTGGCCACCAAGAAAATCGCCCTCGAAGACGATGATGAGGCGGCCAACGTCAAAGCCTTCGCTGCCCAGGTGAAAGCTTTCGTGCAAGAACACGCCATCACTCGTATCGCGATCAAAAAGCGCAGTAAAAAAGGCGAATTCGCCGGCGGCCCGACAACGTTCAAGATTGAAGGCGTGTTTCAACTGCTGGACGGCGTTGACGTGACGCTGCTGTCGCCGCAAACCCTCAACGCGCAGAACAAGAAACACAACTTTGAACTGCCGGCCACGCTGAACAAATATCAGCATGAAGCCTACAAAGCGGCGTGTTCGGCGCTGGTTAAAAAGTAATCCACGCCAAACATCAGCGCAGGAACGATCACCGCTAGAAGGCTTTCCATACCGATGTGAGGGCAGTAAACACCTGCGCGCTCAAGGTTTTATCGACATCAAGGTGAGTACAACGCGGGCTCCATGTCGATAACGCGTCCAAGGTCTGCTCGATGTAGAGCGCAGGCTCGAGGAAGCTGAACGGCTCGCACACCTTCATGATCGCCTTGCGCGACGGCTGACCAGAACCTGAAAACGCGCTGGTATGCTCATTGCCGCGACCGCTGGTATTGGCAAACGTCAGGTCATATGCCGGAGCCAGTTGCCAGCCTGCGGGCGAGCCAAAGAACGAGAAGTGTTTTGCGTGATCGTCACGATTGTGGGCCAGTGCGTTGAAGAGACGTTCGCCAGCCAATCAGCGTCATACGAAAAATAAATGCCCCTGCCACGCGCGTCGACCAGTTCACCGACCTTCGAACCTTGCAACATGACATGCAGCGCATTGACCGGTTTCATCGACGACCTCGAAGCCTGGTTTGAGTTTTCAGTTCTTGAAGGCTGAGTGGCGGTGGTGCACTGAACAAATTCGCCAGTTGCGACCCGACACCTAAACTCGTCGCGATCAGCAGCATGGCATCCAGGGAAACCTTGCCGGTGGTTTCAAAGCGTTTGAGCGTCGACTCGTTGACTCCGGACTGAGCGGCCAGTGCCCGACGAGACAGGTTTTTGCTCAGCCGCAGCGCCTTGGCATTGCGGGCTATCTGCAAGGCGATCTCACCAGGGGAGTAGAGGCTATGAGTAAGGGCCATGGTGCGACCTCAGACAAGTGTAGCAACCGCGAGGCTGGCACATAAAATAAAGGACAATATATAGCCTATATTTGGCAATTTATGCCAATAAAAGACAATATATTATCTATTATTTAAAACATTATGAACAATTGACGTACCCCTTTTCACGCCCTTGTATGGCAGGGGCTTGCCTGCGATGACGATCAAAAAAGTGAGCCCCAGCACACTTCAATGTGGGAGGGGGCTTGCTCCCGATACCGTCGGGTCAGTCACTTGTTGAATCAGCAACTGCACCGTCATCGGGAGCAAGCCCCCTCCCACATTTGAGATGTATTGCCTTTCAGTTGGGTGTGCGGCGCTTGTGCTGCAGCCAGTCGCCGAAGGATTTGTCTTCCAGCGCATAACCGCCTCGGCTCGACTTCCACACCAGTTCCTTGTCGCGCAGGGCATCGATGCAGGCCTGAATGGTTTGGGTGCCCGGCACTACGTCGCTGCCCATGGCCTCCAGCGCCTGGCTGACCGCCGTAATCGTACTGTCGGTGAACGGCGCGAACGGCTCGTTGTTTTGCGAACGCGCCACCATCACTTCCAGTACCGCACGCTGCGCGATGGTGAGATTGTTCCAGGCGCTTTCGAATTCGGTCCACACGCCTGCGCGCAGCAGTTCGGCGCGGCTGTGCAGCAGTTGGCCCAAGTTGCTCGCCTCGCCGAGTTCCAGCGCGACTTCACCGATGATGGTGCGCAGCATCTCCGGGCGACGCCCGACCAGCTCGAAGGCCTGGTCGATGTCGGCGGGGTTGAATTGATTGGTCTCGGCCAGGTGCGCGTTGAGGTGCACGGTGTAGGCCTGGGTGAACTCTTTGCCGAGCAAGGGAAATGGCGTGATGCTGGAGCCGAAGAACGGTTGGCTTTTAACCAACACCAAATGCGCGAGTTTGTCGCGGTTGGAGCCGGTAAACACCAGGCGCAAACCACTGCCCTCGCCTTCCCGGCCTTGGTTGAGCTGATCGCGCGCAGCCTTCAGGGCAAACATCGCGTTTATGCCCGCGTCGGTAGTCAGCGCATGCTGGGCTTCATCAATCACCAGCACCACGGTTTTGCCGGCAGCGTTGTGTAGCAACTCCAGGGCCTGCGTCAGGGTCGCGCCGACCGGGAGTTGGGGTTTGGTGAAATCCCAGGACAAGGTGCGCAGGAAGCTGAGTTTTTCGATGCCGATGTTCTTCGCCAGTTTGCGGATGCCCTTCTCAAACGGTACCAAAGCCCCGGCAATCGCACTGGCGATCAGGTCGGCGGGGTCTTGCTCCTTGTCGGCCCACAGGTCGACATACACCGCCAGCCAGCCGAGTGCCTGGCATTCAGGGATCAGGTCTTCGCGTAAAAAAGTACTTTTGCCGGTGCGGCGCGGCGCCGCGAGAAACAGGCCAGAGGTAAAATCCTGAATACCGGCCCCCACCAGGCCGTCGGCAATGCTGCGTGCCAGGGCGGGGCGGCGGAACACAAAGCCGCTGTGAGTCGACATACTTTTATACTCAATTATGGAAAGGACTATAAATTATACCTTCGAGTATAAAACACTATAATTCGCCATCAAACCACCTCCCGTCGCCGATCCTCCCGCGGGCACTTGGCAAACTTGGCCCTGTAGCTGCGCGTGAAATACGACGGCGATTCAAACCCGCAGGCGATGCTCACTTCCAGCACGCTCAGGTCGCTCTGGCGCAACAGCTGCCGGGCTTTTGCCAGGCGCAGGCCAAGGTAGAAATTGCTCGGAGTGTCGTTCAAATGCAGGCGAAACAGCCGCTCCAACTGGCGGCGGGTCACGTTGATCGCTTCGGCCAGCGCCAACGTGCTCAGCGGCGGCTCGGTGTGTTGTTCCATCTCGCCGATCACTTGCACGAGTTTTTTGTTGTTGATGCCGTAGCGCGTGGCGATTTGCATGCGCTGGTGGTCTTTGCGTGGGCGGATACGCCCGAGCACGAATTGTTCCGAGACCTGAATCGCCAGCTCAGCGCCATGCGCCTGGGCGATCAGGTCGAGCATCAGGTCAATGCAAGCGGTGCCACCGGCGCAGGTGATGCGGCGGCGGTCGATCTCAAACAACTCCTGCGTCACGCTCAGGTGCGGATAAGACTCCTTGAAGGCCTCGATGGCTTCCCAGTGCAACGTCAGGCGGTAGCCGTCGAGTAAACCGGCTTCGGCGAGCACGCAGGCGCCCGTGTCGATGGCGCCGAGGGTCACGCCTTCGTGGTCGAGGCGGCGTAGCCACTGCCCCAGAGCGGGCGTGGCGAACTGCAGCGGTTCGAAGCCTGCGACCACCAACAGCGTCGCGCCTTTTTTCAGCGGCTCCAGCGCGGCGTCGGCGTTGACCGACATGCCATTGCTCGCCAGCACCGCGCCGCCGTCGGCGCTCAAGATGTGCCAGCGGTACAGCTCGCCGCGAAAGCGGTTGGCCACTCGAAGCGGTTCCAGCGCAGAGATAAAACCGATGGCCGAGAAGCCCGGCATCAGCAAAAAGTAGACATCCTGGGGCATGGTGGCGCTCTCGTCGGGCGGGCAGCGTGGCACTGTGATACTCCCGTTAATGCGCGGTTTCAAGGGGGCAGGTCGCTGCAGTGCAAGAGCGGGTCGCCGCCGTGCGTTTTGCCGGGCCGGAAGGTACGTAACTTGATCCCACGGCGCACGAAGACGCCGGCCCCCACAATAACCAGCTGCCGAGGGATTCACCATGAACCGACTGATCAGCCGCTGCGTGCTGGCACTCAGCGCCAGTGCCATTTTGAGCACCAGCGTTTTAGCGGCCGACGCAGAATCCTGCCGAAACGTGCGCATGGGCGTGGTGAACTGGACCGACGTCATCGCCACCAGCGCCATGACCCAGGTATTGCTCGATGGCCTCGGCTACAAGACCAAACAAACCAGCGCCTCCCAGCAAATCATCTTCGCCGGCATCCGTGACAAGCGCCTGGATATGTTCCTCGGCTACTGGAACCCGTTGATGACCCAAACCATCACGCCGTTCGTGGAGGCCAAGCAGGTCAAAGTTCTCGATAAACCCAGCCTGCAAGATGCCCGCGCCACCCTCGCCGTGCCGACTTACCTGGCGGACAAGGGCCTGAAAACCTTCGCCGATATTGCCCGGTTCGAGAAAGACCTCGGCGGCAAGCTCTACGGCATCGAGCCGGGCTCGGGCGCCAACACGCAGATCAAGGCAATGATCGCCAAAAACCAGTTCGGCCTGGGCAAGTTCCAACTGGTGGAATCCAGCGAAGCCGGCATGCTCGCCGCCGTCGACCGCGCGGTGCGGCGCAAGGAAGCCGTGGTGTTCTTCGGCTGGGCGCCGCACCCGATGAACGTCAATGTGGCGATGACTTACCTCACCGGCAGCGACGATGCCCTTGGCCCGAACGAAGGCATGGCCACCGTGTGGAGCGTGACGTCGCCGACCTACGCCGAGCAGTGCCCGAACGTGCACAAACTGCTGACCAACCTGACCTTCACCGCCGCCGACGAGAGCCGCATGATGCAGCCGTTGCTGGACCACAAAGACCCGCTCGAGTCGGCCAGGCAGTGGCTCAAGGATCACCCGCAAGACCAGCAACGCTGGCTCGAAGGGGTGACCACCTTTGACGGCAAACCGGCTGCAGCCAACCTGCAATTGACCCTCAAATAATTTTTTTCTGAAGCACCGTTTCGCGGTCACTGGCGACCGCGAACGGCATCATCACGCCTGTAAGGAACCCAACGCATGAACCACGACGTCATCATCACCTGCGCACTCACCGGTGCTGGCGACACGAGCGCCAGAAGCCCACACGTGCCGGTCACGCCCAAACAAATCGCCGCCGCCGCCGTTGAAGCCGCCAAGGCCGGTGCCACCGTGGTGCACTGCCACGTGCGTGACCCGCACACCGGCAAGTTCAGCCGTGACGTGGCCTTGTACCGCGAAGTGATGGAGCGCATCCGCGAGGCCGACATCGACATCATCGTCAACCTCACCGCCGGCATGGGCGGCGACCTGGAGATAGGCGGCGGCGAAAACCCGATGGCGTTCGGCGCCAACACTGACCTGGTTGGCCCGCTGACGCGCCTGGCGCATGTGGAAGCGCTGCTGCCGGAAATCTGCACGCTGGACTGCGGCACCCTGAACTTCGGCGATGGCGACAGCATTTACGTGTCCACTCCGGCGCAACTGCGGGCGGGTGCCAAGCGCATTCAGGCGCTGGGCGTTAAGGCCGAGCTGGAAATTTTCGACACCGGCCACCTGTGGTTCGCCAAGCAGATGATCAAGGAAGGCCTGCTCGACAACCCGCTGTTCCAACTGTGCCTGGGCATCCCATGGGGCGCCCCGGCTGACACCACCAGCATGAAAGCCATGGTCGACAACTTGCCCGCCGACGCGGTGTGGGCAGGCTTTGGTATCGGCCGCATGCAAATGCCGATGGCAGCGCAAGCGGTGCTGCTCGGCGGCAACGTGCGAGTCGGCCTGGAAGACAACCTGTGGCTGGACAAAGGCGTGCTCGCCACCAACGGCCAACTGGTGGAGCGCGCCAGTGAAATTCTGAGCCGCTTGGGCGCGCGGGTCATGACGCCTGCAGAAGGCCGAATCAAGATGGGCCTGACCCAGCGCGGCTGAGCCAGGCACAACAAAACCCTGTGGGAGCCGGGCTTGCCCGCGATGGCGGTACACCCGCCACTGAATATGCCAACTGACACACCGCTATCGCAGGCAAGCCGGCTCCCACCTTTGGATAGGCTTACACATTGAATCACCGAATTATTCAGGGAATGTCGACATGCGCTTTATCACCGAAATCAAAACCTTCGCCGCGCTGGGCAGCGGTGTCATCGGCAGCGGCTGGGTATCGCGCGCCTTGGCCCACGGCTTGGACGTGGTCGCCTGGGACCCTGCCCCCGGCGCCGAAGCAGCGCTGCGCAAACGCGTCGCCAACGCGTGGGGCGCCCTGGAAAAACAGGGCCTGGCAAACGGCGCATCGCAAGACCGCCTGCGCTTTGTGGCCACCATCGAGGCGTGCGTAAAAGACGCCGACTTTATCCAGGAAAGTGCCCCGGAACGCCTGGACCTGAAACTCGAACTGCACAGCAAAATCAGCGCGGCGGCCAAGCCGAATGCGCTGATTGGTTCGAGCACCTCGGGGCTGTTGCCGAGTGAATTCTACGAAGGTTCCACCCACCCTGAGCGCTGCGTGGTGGGCCACCCGTTCAACCCGGTTTACCTGCTGCCGCTGGTCGAAGTGGTCGGCGGCAAACATACGGCGCCGGAGGCAATTCAAGCGGCGATAAAAGTATATGAATCGCTCGGCATGCGCCCGCTGCATGTGCGCAAGGAAGTGCCGGGGTTTATCGCTGACCGTTTGCTCGAAGCGCTGTGGCGTGAGGCCTTGCACCTGGTGAATGACGGCGTGGCGACCACCGGCGAGATCGACGATGCGATCCGTTTTGGCGCAGGCTTGCGTTGGTCATTTATGGGCACCTTCCTCACTTACACCCTCGCGGGCGGTGACGCTGGCATGCGCCACTTTATGGCGCAATTCGGCCCGGCGCTGCAGTTGCCGTGGACCTACCTGCCGGCGCCGGAATTGACCGACAAACTGATCGACGATGTGGTCGACGGCACCCGTGAACAGTTGGGTGACCACAGCATTTCGGCACTGGAGCGCTATCGTGATGATTGCCTGCTGGCAGTGCTGGAGGCGGTGAAAACCACCAAAGCCAAGCACGGCATGACCTTCGCTGATTAACCGTTGTTGATTTCCTGTGGGAGCTGGCTTGCCTGCGATAGCGGCGGTGAGTCGTACATTGCTATCGCAGGCAAGCCAGCTCTCACATTTGACCGAATACATAGCCGGAATTTATGTGATGCCTGCACTGACGACTTACACCACAAGAATCCACCCCGACTGGGTGGACTACAACGGCCACCTGCGCGACGCGTTCTACCTGCTGATTTTCAGCTACGCCACCGATGCGTTGATGGACACGCTGGGGCTGAACAGCGAAAACCGTGAAGCCAGCGGGCATTCGCTGTTCACCTTGGAGCTGCATCTGAATTACCTGCACGAAGTGAAACTCGGCGCCAGCGTTGAGGTGCATACCCAACTGATCGCCCACGATGCCAAGCGCCTGCACCTCTATCACAGCTTGCATCATGTGGGCGATACAACGGCGCTGGCAGGCAACGAACAGATGCTGCTGCATGTCGACCTCGCGGGGCCGCATTCGGCGCCGTTCACCGAGGCCACGCGGGGGAAACTCGCGGCCATGCACACTGAACAAGCCGACTTGCCGCGCCCCGCCCTCCTCGGCCGCATTATTGGCTTACCGCCAACCCGCCAGAAAGCGACCTGCTCATAGCCATCCGAGCCATGCGTTGATTCTGCGCTTGCCGACCGGCCAAAGGCCTACCAGAATCCAGCTCAGCTCCCGCTCCCTACACCAGGATAAACGTCATGATGCACGCGGATTTGATTGACCAGGATGACCTGCTGGGCCAACTGCGCTCATTGGGTTTCGAAGTGCCCAGCGGCGCCAGCGCCGAGCAGGCCTGCGAGTCTGCGGTACGCGGTTTGGACGAAGCACGCGCCGAGGCGCTCAAGCGCATGGTCGAGCAGATGTACACCGGCAGCGCGACGATTTTACCGGCGGTGAGGCAGGCGATTGATCAGCGGTTGTTGCCGGCGTTGGGGCAGTTCAAGCAGAACGCTGGCGCCTGACAGATCGCTATCGCGAGCAAGCCCGCTTGTATGGTTAGACTTGTAGGGGTGGTGGGACTAAAAGCCAGCATCTGACTCTAGCCAGTACAGACCGTGGGAGACTTCGCCCCACCCCTTCACCCAAAACGCCGAT
>NZ_JBLZPT010000041.1:0-25281 GCF_049199985.1 Pseudomonas kitaguniensis | reverse complement strand
CAAACAATTCGGTCACCGAAGGCGGTCAGATTACCTACACCGCTACTTTGACCAATCCTGCGCAGACGCCGGTAAACGTCACACTGAGCAATGGCGCAGTGATCACCATCAAGGCTGGGGAGTCGGTTGGCACCGTGGCCGTGGATACTCCAGCTAACGACGTTTACGCCAATGGCTCGACTGTCAGCACCACGATTACGTCGGCTACCGGCGGTAACTTCGAAAATTTGGTGCCGAACACTGCGCCTGCAGTCACTACGATTGCCGACTCGATCGACACCACCACCGTCACCCTGACCGCAAACAACTCGGTCACCGAAGGCGGTCAAATCACTTACACCGCCACGCTGACTAACCCAGCGCAAACACCCGTAGCGGTCACCTTGAGCAATGGCTCGGTGATTACTATCAAGGCGGGTGAGTCGGTTGGTACTGTAGCCGTCGATACCCCGGCCAACGATGTTTACAACAATGGTTCCACCGTCAGCACCACGATTGCGAGTGCCACCGGCGGTAACTTCGAAAACCTCGTGCCGAACACTGCACCTGCGGTCACTACGATTGCTGATTCGATCGACACCACCACCGTTACGCTGACCGCAAACAATTCGGTCACCGAAGGCGGTCAAATCACTTACACCGCTACGCTGACTAATCCAGCGCAAACGCCGGTGACTGTGACGCTTTCGAATGGTCAGACGATTGTTATTGAGGCAGGTAAATCCGTTGGTACTGTAGTTTTCGAAACTCCAGCTAACGACGTTTACGCCAATGGCTCGACGGTCAGCACTGCGATTACCGGTGTTACCGGCGGCAACTTTGAAAACCTGGTGCCTGATCCAGCGCCTGCTGTAACCACCATTGCTGATTCGATCGACACCACCACCGTTACTCTGACCGCAAACAACTCGGTCACCGAAGGCGGTCAGATCACTTACACCGCCACGCTGACTAACCCAGCGCAGACGCCAGTGACTGTCACCTTGAGCAACGGCTCGGTGATCACTATCAAGGCAGGTGAGTCGGTTGGCACCGTGGCTGTGGATACTCCGGCCAACGACGTCTACAACAACGGTTCCACCGTTAGCACCACTATTACAAGCGCCACCGGCGGTAACTTCGAAAACCTGGTGCCGAACACTGCACCTGCGGTCACTACGATTTCCGATTCGATCGACACCACTAGCGTCACACTGACCGCAAACAATTCGGTCACCGAAGGCGGTCAGATTACTTACACCGCTACGCTGACTAACCCAGCGCAAACGCCGGTCACCGTGACGTTGAGCAACGGGCAGACCATCGTTATCGAAGCGGGCAAATCCGCTGGCACTGTAGTTTTCGAAACTCCGGTCAACGACGTCTATAACAACGGCTCCACCGTTAGCACCACAATTACGAGCGCTACCGGCGGTAACTTCGAAAACCTGGTGCCGAACACTGCACCTGCAGTCACTACGATTGCTGACTCGATCGACACCACCACCGTTACGCTGACCGCAAACAATTCGGTCACCGAAGGCGGTCAGATTACCTACACCGCTACTTTGACCAATCCTGCGCAGACGCCGGTCACCGTGACGTTGAGCAACGGGCAGACCATCGTTATCGAAGCGGGCAAATCCGCTGGCACTGTAGTTTTCGAAACTCCGGCCAACGACGTCTACAACAACGGTTCCACCGTTAGCACCACTATTACGAGCGCCACCGGCGGCAACTTCGAAAACCTGGTGTCAAACACTGCACCTGCAGTCACTACGATTGCCGATTCGATCGACACCACCACCGTTACTCTAACCGCAAACAATTCGGTCACCGAAGGCGGTCAGATTACCTACACCGCTACTTTGACCAATCCTGCGCAGACGCCGGTAAACGTCACCCTGAGCAATGGCTCGGTGATCACTATCAAAGCCGGTGAGTCGGTTGGTACTGTGGCCGTCGATACCCCGGCTAACGACGTTTACGCCAATGGCTCGACTGTCAGCACCACGATTACGTCGGCTACCGGCGGTAACTTCGAAAACTTGGTGCCGAACACTGCACCCGCTGTAACCACCATTGCCGACTCGATCGACACCACCACCGTTACGCTGACCGCAAACAACTCGGTCACCGAAGGCGGCAATATCACTTACACCGCTACGCTGACTAACCCAGCGCAAACGCCGGTCACCGTGACATTGAGCAACGGTCAAACCATCGTTATTGAAGCGGGCAAATCCGCGGGCACTGTAGTTTTCGAAACTCCGGCCAACGACGTCTACAACAACGGCTCCACCGTTAGCACCACGATTACGAGCGCTACCGGCGGCAACTTTGAAAACCTGGTGCCGAACACCGCACCGGCGATCACTACGATTGCTGACTCGATCGACACCACTACCGTCACGCTGACGGCTGGCCAGACCATAACCGAAGGCGGTCAGATTACTTACACCGCTACGCTGACTAACCCAGCGCAGACGCCAGTAACCGTCACCTTGAGCAATGGCTCGGTGATTACTATTAAGGCTGGTGAGTCGGTAGGTACAGTGGCCGTGGATACCCCGGCCAACGATGTTTACAACAATGGCTCGACTGTCAGCACTACGATTACGAGTGCCACCGGCGGCAACTTCGAAAACCTGGTGCCAAACACTGCACCTGCGGTCACTACGATTGCTGATTCGATCGACACCACTACCGTTACGTTGACCGCAAACAACTCAGTCACCGAAGGCGGCAATATCACTTACACCGCTACGCTGACTAACCCAGCGCAAACGCCGGTCACCGTGACATTGAGCAATGGCCAAACCATCGTTATCGAAGCGAGCAAATCCGCGGGCACTGTAGTTTTCGAAACTCCGGCCAACGACGTCTATAACAACGGCTCCACCGTTAGCACCACAATTACGAGCGCTACCGGCGGTAACTTCGAAAACCTGGTGCCGAACACTGCACCGGCTGTAACCACCATTGCCGATTCGATCGACACCACCACCGTTACACTGACCGCAAACAATTCGGTCACCGAAGGCGGTCAGATTACCTACACCGCTACTTTGACCAATCCTGCGCAGACGCCGGTAAACGTCACACTGAGCAATGGCGCAGTGATCACCATCAAGGCTGGGGAGTCGGTCGGCACCGTGGCCGTGGATACTCCAGCTAACGACGTTTACGCCAATGGCTCGACTGTCAGCACCACGATTACGTCGGCTACCGGCGGTAACTTCGAAAATTTGGTGCCGAACACTGCGCCTGCAGTCACTACGATTGCCGACTCGATCGACACCACCACCGTTACTCTGACCGCAAACAATTCCGTCACCGAAGGCGGTCAGATTACCTACACCGCTACTTTGACCAATCCTGCGCAGACGCCGGTAAACGTCACACTGAGCAATGGCTCGGTAATCACTATCAAGGCGGGTGAGTCGGTTGGCACCGTGGCTGTGGATACTCCGGCCAACGACGTCTACAACAACGGTTCTACCGTTAGCACCACGATCACCAACGCCACCGGCGGCAACTTCGAAAATCTGGTGCCAAACACTGCACCTGCAGTCACTACGATTGCTGACTCGATCGACACTACCACCGTTACCCTGACCGCAAATAATTCGGTCACCGAAGGCGGTCAGATCACTTACACCGCGACTTTGACCAATCCTGCGCAGACGCCGGTAAACGTCACACTGAGCAATGGCGCAGTGATTACCATCAAAGCCGGTGAGTCAGTTGGCACTGTCCAGGTCGATACACCAGCTAACGACGTCTACAACAACGGCTCCACCGTCAGCACCACGATTACGAGTGCCACCGGCGGTAACTTTGAAAACCTCGTGCCGAACACTGCACCTGCAGTCACTACGATTGCTGATTCGATCGACACCACTACCGTCACGCTGACCGCAAACAACTCGGTCACCGAAGGCGGCAACATCACTTACACCGCTACACTGACTAACCCAGCGCAAACGCCGGTCACCGTGACATTGAGCAACGGGCAGACCATCGTTATCGAAGCAGGCAAATCCGCTGGCACCGTAGTTTTCGAAACTCCGGCCAACGACGTCTACAACAACGGTTCCACCGTTAGCACCACTATTACAAGCGCCACCGGCGGCAACTTCGAAAACTTGGTGCCGAACACTGCACCTGCGGTCACTACGATTGCTGATTCGATCGACACCACCACCGTTACGCTGACCGCAAACAACTCGGTCACCGAAGGTGGTCAGATTACTTACACCGCCACGCTGACTAATCCAGCGCAGACACCCGTAAACGTGATACTGAGCAATGGCTCGGTGATTACCATTAAGGCTGGTGAGTCGGTTGGTACTGTGGCCGTCGATACCCCGGCTAACGACGTTTACGCCAATGGCTCCACCGTCAGCACCACTATTACGTCGGCTACCGGCGGAAACTTTGAGAATCTGGTGCCGAACACTGCGCCTGCTGTAACGACTATTGCCGATTCGATCGACACCACTACCGTCACGCTGACCGCAAACAACTCGGTCACCGAAGGCGGTCAGATCACTTACACCGCGACTTTGACCAATCCTGCGCAGACGCCGGTAAACGTCACACTGAGCAATGGCTCGGTGATTACCATCAAGGCTGGTGAGTCGGTTGGTACTGTGGCCGTGGATACCCCGGCCAACGATGTTTACAACAATGGCTCGACTGTTAGCACCACTATTACAAGCGCCACCGGCGGTAACTTCGAAAACCTGGTGCCGAACACTGCACCGGCTGTAACCACCATTGCCGATTCGATCGACACCACCACCGTCACACTGACCGCAAACAATTCGGTCACCGAAGGCGGCAACATCACTTACACCGCCACGCTGACTAACCCAGCGCAAACGCCGGTCACCGTGACATTGAGCAACGGGCAGACCATCGTTATCGAAGCGGGCAAATCCGCTGGCACCGTAGTTTTCGAAACTCCGGCCAACGACGTCTACAACAACGGTTCTACCGTTAGCACCACAATTACCAATGCCACCGGCGGCAACTTCGAAAACCTGGTGCCGAACACTGCACCCGCTGTAACCACCATTGCTGACTCGATCGACACTACCACCGTTACCCTGACCGCAAATAATTCGGTCACCGAAGGCGGTCAGATCACTTACACCGCGACTTTGACCAATCCTGCGCAGACGCCGGTAAACGTCACACTGAGCAATGGCGCAGTGATTACCATCAAAGCCGGTGAGTCGGTTGGTACTGTCCAGGTCGATACACCAGCCAACGACGTCTACAACAACGGTTCCACCGTTAGCACCACGATTACAAGCGCCACCGGCGGTAACTTCGAAAACCTGGTGCCGAACACTGCACCGGCTGTAACCACCATTGCCGATTCGATCGACACCACCACCGTCACACTGACCGCAAACAATTCGGTCACCGAAGGCGGCAACATCACTTACACCGCTACACTGACTAACCCAGCGCAAACGCCGGTCACCGTGACATTGAGCAACGGGCAGACCATCGTTATCGAAGCGGGCAAATCCGCTGGCACTGTAGTTTTCGAAACACCGGCCAACGACGTCTATAACAACGGCTCCACCGTTAGCACCACGATTACGAGCGCTACCGGCGGCAACTTTGAAAACCTGGTGCCGAACACTGCACCCGCTGTAACCGCAATTGCAGACTCGATCGACACTACTACCGTCACGCTGACCGCAAACAACTCGGTCACCGAAGGCGGTCAGATTACCTACACCGCGACGTTGACCAATCCAGCACAGACGCCGGTAACCGTCACCTTGAGCAATGGCTCGGTAATTACCATCAAGGCCGGTGAGTCGGTTGGTACTGTCCACGTCGATACACCGGCTAATGACGTCTACAACAACGGTTCCACCGTTAGCACCACGATTACAAGCGCCACCGGCGGCAACTTCGAAAACCTGGTGCCGAACACTGCACCGGCTGTAACCACCATTGCCGATTCAATCGACACCACCACCGTTACCCTGACCGCGCCAAGCGCAGTCAACGAAGGCGGCCAGATCACCTACACCGCGACCTTGAGCAACAAGGCGGGCACTGACGTAACCCTTAAGTTGGATAACGGCTCGTCCATTATCATCAAGGCAGGCAATACCGTTGGCAGCGTGACGGTCCCGGCGCCAAGCGATGACGTGTTCATCGACAAGAGCACGCAAACCGTCAAAATCACCGACGCTACTGGCGGCAATTTCGAGAAACTCGAAGTCGCGGGCAATGGCGCCACCACTACGATCAACGACACCATCGACAAGGTTGATGTGGTTCTGACCGCTACCACCACGGTCGGCGAAGGCGGCAACATCGTTTACACCGCCAGCCTTGTGGATAAAAACGGCGCGCTGGTGACTAACATCACCAACCCGTTGACCGTGACCTTGGATAACGGCAAAACCATCACCATCGGCGTTAATCAGTCCAGCGGCAGCGTCACCGCCGTGGCGCCGAACGATGTGTACAAAGGCGATCAAACTGTCACCACTGCGATCACTAACGTGAGCGGCGGTGCACATTTCGAGAACCTGGTGCCTGGCACCACGCCGGTCAGCACCACGGTGACCGATACACCGGGCACCACGGATCTCACCACTGTCACGCTGACCGCGCCAAGCGCAGTCAACGAAGGTGGCCAGATCACCTACACCGCCACCTTGAGCAACAAGGCGGGCAGCGATGTCACGCTGAAGCTGGATAACGGCTCGTCCATTATCATCAAGGCGGGCAATACCGTTGGCAGCGTGACGGTCCCAGCGCCAAGCGATGACGTGTTCATCGACAAGAGCACGCAAACCGTCAAGATCACCGACGCTACTGGCGGCAACTTCGAGAAACTCGAAGTCGCGGGCAACGGCGCCACCACTACGATCAACGACACCATCGACAAGGTTGATGTGGTTCTGACCGCCACCACCACGGTCGGCGAAGCCGGCAATATCGTTTACACCGCCAGCCTTGTGGATAAAAACGGCGCGCTGGTGACTAACATCACCAACCCGTTGACGGTGACGTTGGACAACGGCAAAACCATCACCATCGGCGTTAATCAGTCCAGCGGCAGTGTCACCGCCGTGGCGCCGAACGATGTGTACAAAGGCGATCAAACTGTCACCACTGCGATCACTAACGTCACCGGCGGCGCACATTTCGAGAACCTGGTGCCTGGCACCACGCCGGTCAGCACCACCGTGACCGATACACCGGGCACTACCGACACCACCACCGTTACCCTGACCGCGCCAAGCGCAGTCAACGAAGGCGGCCAGATCACTTACACCGCGACCTTGAGCAACAAGGCGGGCAGCGATGTCACGCTGAAGCTGGATAACGGCTCGTCCATTATCATCAAGGCGGGCAATACCGTTGGCAGCGTGACGGTCCCAGCGCCAAGCGATGACGTGTTCATCGACAAAAGCACACAAACCGTCAAGATCACCGACGCTACTGGCGGCAATTTCGAGAAACTGGAAGTTGCAGGCAATGGCGCCACCACTACGATCAACGACACCATCGACAAGGTTGATGTGGTTCTGACCGCCACCACCACGGTCGGCGAAGGCGGCAACATCGTTTACACCGCCAGCCTTGTGGATAAAAACGGCGCGCTGGTGACTAACATCACCAACCCGTTGACCGTCACCCTGGATAACGGCAAAACCATCACCATCGGCGTTAATCAGTCCAGCGGCAGTGTCACTGCCGTGGCGCCGAACGATGTGTACAAAGGCGACCAAACTGTCACCACTGCGATCACTAACGTGACCGGCGGCGCACATTTCGAGAACCTGGTGCCTGGCACCACGCCGGTTAGCACCACGGTTACCGATACACCGGGCACTACCGACACCACCACCGTTACCCTGACCGCGCCAAGCGCAGTCAACGAAGGTGGCCAGATCACCTACACCGCGACCTTGAGCAACAAGGCGGGCAGCGATGTCACGCTGAAGCTGGATAACGGCTCGTCCATTATCATCAAGGCGGGCAATACCGTTGGCAGCGTAACGGTCCCAGCGCCAAGCGATGACGTGTTCATCGACAAGAGCACGCAAACCGTCAAGATCACCGACGCTACTGGCGGCAACTTCGAGAAACTCGAAGTCGCGGGCAACGGCGCCACCACTACGATCAACGACACCATCGACAAGGTTGATGTGGTTCTGACCGCCACCACCACGGTCGGCGAAGCCGGCAATATCGTTTACACCGCCAGCCTTGTGGATAAAAACGGCGCGCTGGTGACTAACATCACCAACCCGTTGACGGTGACATTGGACAATGGCAAAACCATCACCATCGGCGTCAATCAGTCCAGCGGCAGTGTCACCGCCGTGGCGCCGAACGATGTGTACAAAGGCGATCAAACTGTCACCACTGCGATCACTAACGTCACCGGCGGCGCACATTTCGAGAACCTGGTGCCTGGCACCACGCCGGTTAGCACCACGGTGACCGATACACCGGGCACTACCGACACCACCACCGTTACCCTGACCGCGCCAAGCGCGGTCAACGAAGGCGGCCAGATCACTTACACCGCGACCTTGAGCAACAAGGCGGGCACTGACATGGTGATCCAACTGGATAACGGTTCCAGCATCACCATCAAGCAAGGTGCGACCGTGGGTTCGGTAACTGTGGCGGCGCCGGGCGATGATGTGTTCATCGACAAGAGCACCCAGACGGTCAAGATCACCGGCACCAGCGGCGGTAATTTCGAAGGCGTGAGCATTGCTCCGGGCGGTGCGACTACCACCATCAACGACACCATTGACGACGTGACCGTAGCGCTCAAGGCGACCGGTTCGGTGAGTGAAGGCGGCCAGATCGTCTACACCGCATCGCTGGTCGACAAGAACGGCTTGGCGGTGACCAACGTCGGCTCCGACTTGGTGGTGAAGCTGGATAACGGCTCGACCATCACTATCGCCAACGGCAAGTCCAGCAGCACCGCCACCGTCACCGCGCCTAACGACGTGTATGTCGGCGCCAACGATGTCAGCGCCAAGATCACCGGCGTGGTCAGCGGCGGCGACAAGTATGAGCACCTGATCGTGGACGGCAGCGCCGCGGTCACCAAGGTGACGGATGTGGTCAACAACACCACCATCAGCATCACCGGCGACGCGTCGGTGACTGAAGGCGGCACGGCGCACTACACCCTGAACCTGAGCAACCCTGCGCAAACCGATGTGAGCGTGACGCTGAAGTACAGCGGCACCGCCACCGACGGTTCGGACTTTACCGGTGTGTACACCGTGAAAATCCCGGCCGGCGCCAGCAGCGTGGCGTTTGACATTCGCACGATTGACGACAAGCTCACCGAGCCTACGGAAAATATCGTCATCAGCATCGACAAGACCACCGGTGGCAACTTCGAGAACCTGGTGATCGGCAACGGCAGCGTCAGCACCAACATCATCGACAACGATGCGCCACCGGTCATCGACCTGGACGCCAACAACTCCAGCGGCGCCACCGGTGCCGACTACAAGGCGACCTTCACCGAAGGCACCGCAGGCCCCGGCGTGTCGATTGCCGACACCGATATCAAGATCACCGACCCGGACAGCACGATGCTGACCGGTGCAACGGTCACGCTGATCAACGCGCAAGCCGGTGACGCCCTGAACCTGGGCAACAGCGTGAACGGCATTGTCATCAACTCCAACAACCAGGCGGGCACCATTACGCTGACGTTGTCGGGCAGCGCGACGCTGGCTGATTACATGCAGCGCATCCAGAACATCACGTTCACCAACAGCAGCCACGACCCGAGCACCACGCCACGCACCATCACCGTGACCGTGACCGATGGCGGCAACTACTCCAACGTCGCCACCACCACCATTAACGTGGTGGCCATCAACGACGCGCCGGTCGCCACCGGCAGCGCCGTGACCGGCAACGAAGACACGCCGCTGGCGCTGACGTGGGCCAACTTCGGCGTGACCGATGTGGACTCGCCACAAACCAGCCTCGGCGTGAAAATCACCGACCTGCCGGTGGCCGGCAAGCTGCAATACCTGGCGGCGGATGGTACGACCTGGACCAACGTGGCCGCAGGCCAAACCTTTACCAAGGCCCAGATTGACGGCGGCCAATTGCGCTTCCTGCCAAGCGCCAACGAGTCCGGCGCCGATGGTTATGGCGGCACCGGCATTGGCAACAAGCAGGCGGATTACGCGCAGTTCAAGTTCCAGCCTACTGATGGCAAAGACCTGGGCAGCAGCGCGACGGTAAAAGTCGACATCACGCCGATCGCCGACGCACCGACCCTGACGGTGGCCGACAACAACGTCAATTCGATTGGCTTGCTCAAGCAAAGCTGGAACAGCGTGGCCGGCATCGGCACCAACGGTAACGGCGCCGCAGCGGCTGACCTGAAAAAAGCCATTGATAACGCCGGCACGCCGAACAGCAGCGCCATCGTGACCAATGTCGAGTCCACCGCTAACGTCAACGCAGGCGCAGGCTCGAAGATCTCCGGCCTGATGTACATGGAAGCCGGCAAGACCTACACCTTCAGCGGTACCGGTGATGACAGCTTGCTGATCAACGTCGGCGGCAAAGACGTGGCCAGCGCACAATGGGGCACCAACAGCGGCAAGTTCAGCGGCTCGATCACCCCGACCGTGAGCGGCTATTACAGCCTCGAGATCTACCACGCCAACCAGTCCGGGCCTGGCAGCTATGACGTCAACGTGTCGATCAATGGCGGCGCGGCTCAAGACCTGAGCACCAGCGGCGTGGCGCTGTACACCGGCATCACGGACCTGGTCAACGCCGGTGTGACCGTGTCCGACCTGCATGGCAGCAATGGCGACGGTTACTACACCGCTTACAAGCTCAACGAAGGCCTGGAAAACGGCAGCGTGAAGCTGTCCAAGGTCAGCACCGCACTGACCGACACCGACGGCTCGGAAACCCTCAGCGTGAAAATCAGCGGCGTGCCGGCAGGCTCGGTACTCACCGATGCGTCCGGGCACACCTTCACCGCGACTAAAGCGGTGGGCGAAGCCAACGTCACCGGCTGGGACCTGAGCACGCTGACCATCAAGCCACCGACCTATTACAGCGGCCAGTTCAACCTCACCGTCACCTCGACGTCCACCGAAAGCCTCGGCGGTTCGGCCAGCACCACCGCGCAGTTGCCGGTGACGGTGTACCCGGCAACCTACAGCGGCACAACAGGCACCTCGGGCAGCGACACAATCACCGGCACCGATGGCAATGACATCATCGTGGCCGACATTGGCGGCCTGAACGTGGTGCAGGGCAAGAACTACAACATCGCGTTCATGGTGGACAGTTCCGGCAGCATGAGCGCCGACTCGGTTAACGCCGCCAAGGCGTCGCTGACGTCTGTGTTCAACTCGCTGAAAGACAGCCTGGGCGCCAACACGTCGGGGACGGTTAACATCTTCCTGGCGGACTTCGATACCCAGGTGAACAAGTCGATCTCGATCAACCTCAACGACAGCAACGCCCTGAGCTTGCTCAAGGCGGTACTGGACTCGATGGTGTCGGGCGGCGGTACCAACTATGAAGACGTGTTCAAGACCACGGCCAACTTCTTCGAAAGCAGCCTGGCCACCAGCAACACCGGCGCCACCAACCTGACCTACTTCATCACCGACGGCCAGCCGACGTTCTACCAGAGCGGCGAGCAAACCAACCCGACGCTGTACAGCAACGTCAAGTTCGACGATGTGGTGACCACCGCCAACTACACGCCGGGTACCTCGGTGGGCAAGTACCTGGACAACACTCACTACTTCAGCATCGACACCTCGGGTGCGGCGGCGCTGCAGACCTGGAATGGCTCTCGGTGGGTCTACAACAGCCTGGGCACCGTGCATGCCCAAGGTGACGGCACCTTTGAGCTGTCCAACCTGGCGGGCACGGGCAACAGCACCGACTCGGCCACACTGAGCAACGCCAAGAGCGCTTTTGCGTTACTCGGCGGGTTGTCGCAAGTGGAAGCGATCGGCATCAATGGTGACGTCAGCCTCAGCGACCTGAAGCCGTACGACAGCGATGGCAAGCCGCAAACCAACATCGATCCCAAGGATTTGGCCAACGCCATCCTCGGTCACACCGAAGCGACGCTGCCAGGTGCCGACAGCGTAAACGGTGGCGACGGCAACGACATCATCTTCGGCGACCTGGTGAGCTTCAGCGGCGTCACCGGTGAGGGTTACAACGCACTGCAGGCCTTTGTCGCACAGAAAACCGGTGTGGCAGTCTCGGCCGTGACCACCTCGAACGTGCACCAGTACGTCACCGAGCACTACGCGGACTTCGACGTGTCGGGCGCCAAAGACGGCAACGACACGCTGCTCGGCGGCGGCGGCGATGACATTCTGTTTGGCCAGGGCGGCAACGATTACCTGGACGGCGGCAAGGGCAATGACATCCTGCTGGGCGGCACCGGTAACGACACGTTGATCGGCGGCGCGGGCAACGACATCCTGATCGGCGGTTCGGGTGCCGACACCTTCATCTGGAAAGCCGGTGACGTTGGCAATGACGTGATCAAGGACTTCAAAGCGTCGGAAGGTGACCGCATCGACCTCAAGGATCTGTTGAAGGGTGAAACCGACAGCACCATCGACAATTACCTCAAGATCACCACGGTAGAGGGCGTGTCGACGCTGCAAGTGAGCAGTGAAGGCAAGCTGAACGCCGCCGGCGGCCTGGCCAATGCCGATGTGACGATCAAGCTGGAAGGCAACGATTGGTCCCACACCAGCATCAACTCGCTGATCAGTGGCGCTGACCCGACCATCAAGATCGACCACACCGCCTAAGACGCGATTAACCGGCCGCCCCCAAGGGCGGCCGATTTATTTGGGCAACAGGTTGCTGGCCCTGACGCAGGGTTGCATCGCATACTCGCGCGCATAAACGCACCTTTGACCTATGCTGGTGAACGCGTGTGGTTCATTTTCGAGGGGTTCTTATGTTTTACGTGCAACGTGATGCACTGGGCGCGCTGAGTCGCGTAGAGGCAGCCGCCTTCACCGAGTCAACCGAAACCCTGCCGGCCGATCACCATGAGATACAGGCCTGGTACGCCAACGAAGTGGTGGAAACCAGCCTGGCACAGCTAAAGCAGAGTGACCTGGAGATGATCCGGGTACTCGACGACTTGATCCAGGTACTGACCCGCAAAGGGGTGATCAGCGTGACTGACTTGCCGCCTGCAGCCCAGGCCAAGTTGATGGACCGTAACCACGCGCGGGAAGCGTTGGGCGGGTTGAGCCACTTGATCAACGATGAAGAGACCGGGTTGATCTGACTTCATGTAAGCGCTGGCCAGCCTGCTGGCTCTTGTGGCAAGCGGGCTTGTGTGGCGAGCGGGCTTGCTCGCCACAGGGGGTTTTGCCTTTACTGACGGAGCGCAGTTACTGCCACGGCGCAGGTTCACCAAATAGCTGGCCCTGCACGCCAAAAATGCCCATCTCGCGAATCACTTTCAGCTCACCTTCGGTCTCCACTCGCTCGGCGATCAGTGGCAAGTCGATGCTGTGGGCCGCGCGCTGGATTGCCTCGATGAACAGGCGCTTGTCGCTTTCCTGATCGATGGCGCGGATGTAACTGCCGTCGATCTTCAGGTACGCGAGGCCCAGGCGTGCCAGGTTGCCGATCATGCTGAATCGCCCGCCAAAACGCTGCAGGCTGAGGGAAAAGCCCAGTTCGCGCAGGCGTTGAGTCAATTGCTCCAACAAGGCCTGCTCCGGCAATTGCTCCTCGCCGATTTCCAGGGTCAGGCGTGCGCCGAGGTTGCTGTGCTGGCGTAACAGTTCAAAAATCCGGTTCAGCGCGTGCTCGTCCTGCAGGGTTGCGGCCGACAGGTTCAACGCCAGGCTATGGTTGTGGCCAGCCATCTGCTTGAGCACCTGCTCAAGCATCATGCGGTCCAGGCGTGCCATCCAGCCGAAACGTTCAAGCCACGGCAGGAAACGCCCGGCAGGCAGGGTGTGGCCGTCCTGATCCTGCAGGCGCGACAGCACCTTATAGTGCAAGACCAACTGCGGGTCGTGGCTGGAAACCACCGGCTGAAAGTGCAACTGGAAACGCTGTTGGGTCAGCGCCTGGTCCAGCAGCGTGTGCCAGGCATGGTGATCGTCGCCGACGCTGGTGGCGGCGCTGCGGTCGAGGCACACCCAACTGGTGTCGCCCTGCGCCTCAGCCTGGGCCAGGGCTTGGTCAGCCAAGGTCAACAGCGCTTGAGGTGAGTCGCCATGGCTAAACGGCGCCAGGCCGATGTAAGCGACCGGCGTAACATCACTGGCGCCGGTGGCTTGCAGGCTGAGCAAGGTACTGTCGAGGTTTTGCGCCAATTGCACGGCTTCTTCACGCATCAGCCCCGGCGCCAGTACCGCGAACTCACCGCCGCGAATACGGGTGACGAGGTTGTGAGTTTCTGGGTAAGGCTCGCACTGGCGCAGCAGTTGGTTGCCGACCGCTTGCAGCAATTGGTCGGTGCGCTGGCCGCCGAGCCGCTGGTTGAGGCCGGCCAGGTCCTTGACCCGCAACACCAGCAAGTAGCCGGAGTTGGTCTCTTCCAGGTTACTGACTCGCGCGTTTAGTTGCATCTCGAAATAACGGCGGTTGGCGAGGCCGGTGAGGTTGTCCTGATAGGATTCAGTGCGCAGTTTTTCGCTGCGCTCCGCCTGCTCCTGAAACAGCGCCTTGAGCTTTTCGACCATCTGGTTCATGGCCTGCACCACGCGCCGCAGCTCCGGCGTGCGCGGCAGGTCGGGCACGGTGAGGAACTCGCGGCGTGCGATGGCGTGGGACTGCTTGACCATATAGTCCAACGGCTTCAACTGCCGACGCAGCAACAATGCGCCAAGCACTGCACTCACAGCACCGCACAGCAGCAACCAGCCGAGGCTGCCCAAGGCGCTTTGCCAGATTTTTGCCAAGGCGAACATCGGATGGCTGACCACCTCAACTCTGGCCGCCTGCTCCCAGCCGCGGTTGACCAGCGCGTCACCACCGGCAGGCTCCAGACCGATTAATTTCACGAACCAGTTGGGCACGCCGTTGTTGTCAGGGATACCGCTGCGCTCGACAATGGTTTTGTCAGTAGCCAGGTCGACCACGCGGATGCTAGCGTAATACCCACTGTCGAAGATCGAGCTGACCAGCAACTCCACCATGGCCGGGTCGTCGATATTGGGCGTCAGCGACAGCGCCAGCGCCGTCGCGCCGTCCTGTGCATGCGAGCGCAGCTGGTTGACGTATTGGGTGCGAGAGCTTTCCAGGCTGACCATGAAGCTGCCGCTGAAGGCGACCACCAGGAACAGGCAGATAGCGATCAATAGTTGTTTGAACAGAGACATCCGATCAGTTACTCCTAGTTGGCAGGCTCGGCTGGAAAGCCTTCCGCACGCATTTTTCTGAGTACATCCTGCCAGCGAGACAAGCGTTTGGTATCACCGACTTTCTGATTGCCCTTGGCGCCAGGCAGGTACAAACCCTCGGCGTTGAATGAGTACACCGGCACCAGGTCGGCACGACGGGTGGCCGGCAGGATCTCGTCCATCAGGCTGTCGAGCACCAGCGGGATGGCGTCGGGGGTTGCATAATAGGTCAGCACCATATGAGCGCGATTTTGACGCAAGGCCTTAACGTAAGTAATGCGCAATTTGTCGCTGGAAACGCCCAGGTGCCGCAGGCTGAAATACTTGGCGATGGCGTAGTCTTCGCAATCGCCGGCACCTTTCCACAAGGCTTCGATGGGCGTTTCCCAATAGTCGACCACGTGCCAGAGGTCGATGTCTTCCACGTACGTCATGTGTTTATTGAAGAACAGGTTGACCACCTTGAGCTGCTCCTGCTCGTCGACCTGTTTCTGGGTCGCCAGCAACCGCTGCCAGGCATCGATACGCTGTTGGCCCTCCCCCAACGGCCCGTACAACGCGGTGGCCTTGCGGCTGATTTGAGAGAAATCCCAATCGGCATGCAGCCCGCCGAGCATCAAGCCAGCCAAAAAAATCGCTGAGAACAGCCAGCTAACGATTCGAGGGGGAATAAAACTTACCGCCAAAGTGTTCAGTCCGTGGAAAGAGACGGAATTTCAAAGGATGGTGAAGCTTCAACCCGAAAAAAACAATGGCACGGTGCAATCATTCATTAATAGGTTGAGTTTATAACCGCCCCTTGTGGGATGCACAAAGTACAGCGTGTAAGCCCTTACAAACGGACACTTTGGTTGTTTGACAAGCGTGTGAACCCTCTCTAGGGTGCATTGGATCCAATAAACAGACTCCACTAAGCCAGGAGGATAGCGTAACCGTGACGCAGAAGCCGAACCCTTTAAGCAGCATCAAAATCAGCGGGCCTATTCCCGCCCATCTGGCTCGCGCCGTAATTGAAGAAACCTTGCGCGATGCCATTCTGGATGGGCGATTGCCCTGTGGAACCGCTATGCGCCAGCAAGAACTGGCCAGCCTGTTCGGCGTCAGCCGCATGCCTGTGCGTGAAGCCCTGCGCCAGTTGGAAGCCCAATCGCTGCTGCACGTAGTGACCCACAAGGGCGCCGTGGTCGCACCGCTGATCGAAGACAACTCGGCAGAGACCTATGCCCTGCGCATGCTGCTGGAATCCGAGGCGTTGCGCCTGTCGATTCCATTACTCACCGACGCCGACATTGTCGAGGCCGACGCCTACATCAATGCATTGGAACGCGAGAAAGACTACGCCGAGATTGGTCGTCTCAACCGCCTGTTCCACATGGTGTTGTATCGCAAGGCGCCTAACCAGCGCCTGCTCAAATTGGTTGAACACGGTTTGAATGAGGAGGAACGTTTTCTACGCTTCAACCTTGAGGCGATGGGCCTGGGCGAGACGTCGCAGGAAGATCACCGTGAACTGCTGAGCCTGGTAGCGCAGAAGAAAGTCGACGAAAGTATCCTGACGCTGCGCAATCACTTGATGCGCGGGATGGAGGTGATCACCCTTTACCTAAAAGGTCTTGAAACCGACGAAAACAAAAGCGCGCAGTAAGGTTTACGCAGCAGCTTGCGGCCCGTGAAACAGCGCGAGGCTTTTTCCATTTTGGGAATGGCCCTGGGGCGGTACGCCAAGAACAAAGTCTATTGTTTTAAATATTCGTACTCATGCCGAAGAAAATTCTCACTGTTAACACGATGACTTGCTGACGCCCACCTGTTTTCCGAAAGAATATCTAATACTTTCACAAGTTTATCCAAACGTTTAATCAGATTATTATCTTTATCCAATAAAAACACGTTATTCGACAGCGTAAAGCCCTGCCTGATTAGCCCCGCGCACATGACGCGGCCAACTGCAATTTATTAAAACAACCTTGCACAATCCTTCCACTGTTTTCAGAGCAGTTGCAGCAACTTATAGGCGTCAACCATGTATCAACACGTACTTGAACAAAAAAAACTGCAGGTGTGCAGTCATCCGTTATTTAAAGAAATAACTTCACTTAATAAGTTACAACTTTTCATGGAGCACCATGTATTTGCTGTTTGGGACTTCATGACACTGACCAAACGCCTGCAGCAGGACCTGACCTGCACACAATTACCCTGGCTGCCGCCCACTGACCCGCACGCCGCGCGCCTCATCAATGAAATCGTGCTCAGTGAAGAGTCAGACCAACACCCCACGCGCGGCCATTGCAGCCACCTCGAGCTGTACCTGGAAGCGATGGCCGAGGTCGGTGCTGACACCACCCGCTTGCGGCGCTTCATTGAACTGCAACGCCAAGGGGTTCAGGCGGGTGCCGCCTTGCAGATGATTGACGTGCCGCCCGGCGTTGCCCGCTTTGTCGACAGCACGCTGCAGATCGCCTTGAACGCGCCCATCCACTGCGTGGCGGCGGCGTTCCTGCACGGTCGCGAAAGTGTCATTCCGTCGATGTTTGAACGCATTCTGCACAGCAATGCCTTCATCGGTAGCCAGGCGCCAACCCTGCGTCATTACCTCAGCCGTCACATCGAACTGGACTCTCAGGGTCACGGGCCAGCGGCGGAGCAGTTACTGCAGCGCTTGATCGGCGCAGACCCTTGCCGCCAACGCCAAGCGGATGACATCGCCCTCAGCGCCTTGCAAAGCCGCCTCAGCTTCTGGGACGACGTGCGCGCCTCGCTGCAAGTGGCGCAACCATGAACGCCGCCGACTACCGCTCCTTCGCCGAAGACTGGGAACGCCGCGCAACCATCCGCACACGCCCCAGGCGTTTGCTCGAAAACGACGATAGATTGATCTACCCGCTGTGCCGCCAGCCCTTGGTGCTGAGTGCGACCTTTGTGGAACATTGCCCGCAGTGGCGCGACTTTGTGCTGGTGCAAAGTTTCTACAAATTCCTGAATGACGTGGTGATCTTCGAAACCGAGATTGTCGACAAGACCGCTCGCAGCATTGCCAAGAACCGTTTCTCGCAGCCCTTCCCCCTCGCCTGCCGCTACGATGCAATGACGGTGGTCGTGGACGAGGATTACCACGCGCTGGTCGCGCTGGACTTTTTGCAACAGACCGTAGAAATGACCGGCATACCGCCGCTCGAACTGCCCGGGCAAATCGAACTGAGCCGCGCCCTGCCGGCAGCGCAGGCGCTGGCACCGCCACACCTGCGCGACGCGGTGGAGCTGATAGGCGTGGCCATCGCCGAAAACACCGTGACCCATGACGTCGCGGCGTTTTCCAAGGACGACAGCGTCAAGTCATCGGTCCGTGGTTTGATGGCCGACCACTTGTTTGATGAGGGTCGCCATGCACAGTTCTGGACGCACGTGGTGCGTATCTACTGGCATGCAGCAAGCCCGACAGACCGCGACAGCATCGCTGAAACCCTGCCGACCTTTCTGGCGCATTACCTGACCAACGAGCTGCAAAAACGCTTCGATTTGCAACTGATCGACCACCTGGACGTCAGCGCCAATGTTCGCCGTGCGTTAAGGGACGATGTAGCAGCGCTGGACTTTCCCATCACGCGCCAGCACCCACTGCTGGTTAACATCATGGGTTTTCTGCACCACAGCGGCGTATTGCAAACCCCGAGTGTCGCCCAGGCGCTGCACGACTACCTGCCCGACTCGCGGAGGCCGGCATGAGGCGCTTGACGATCGGGTGGAGCGGCACCAGCCACGCCCTGGCGGCCGTTCGGCAAAGGCTCGAACAATACGGGCATATCAGCGCAAGCGACGCCCTCGACGTGTTGCTTGACGACGGCTGCCCGCCGCCGCTCCCGCACGCTGCGAACACCCAACAGCTTAGCCTGCGCCTGGGCATCGGCCCCGTGTCGGCATGCGGGCTTCCCGCGCTGCAGTTGCGCTGCTATGGCCACGACCAACGCGTACTGGCGGTGCACGACATCAGCGAGGAACCCAGCGGCAACGGCCAGCGACTGCGCCAACACGCCAGCAACGCGCTGGTGGAATGGGTTGCCTTGCTGGTCTGCGGCTTCTCGATGAACCCGGCGTTCTTCGCTGCACACACCACGGCTAACGCCTGGCCCGAGCAAGGTTTGCAGGGGCTGGACGCCTTGGCGTTTTTGCATCGATTCAATCGCACTGCGCAGCCGGCACTGTTACAGGCTGCGCATGTGCGCATGATCGAACGGATACAGGCCAGCTTGCAGGCCTTCGCGCAACGACCGGCGCTGAACATCGCAGGAAGCGTGCTGACGTATCGGCAATTGCACGTTCAAGCCCTGTCGATTCAACAACGCCTGGCGCCCCTGCTGCAAGGCATTGAGACCCCCGCGGTGGTGGGTGTATGCCTGGAAAAGTCCGCCGGGTTGTACGCCAGCATTCTCGCGATATTGGGTTGCGGCGCGGTGTACCTGCCACTGGCACCGGACCACCCGCCACAACGCCAGCGGGCGATGCTGCAAAGCACCGGGGCTGCCGTGTTGCTGGACGATGGCCGGCACCCTTTGCGCGACCATTTCGTTACCCTGAATGTCGGCACCGTCGACCCGGCCCAAGCGGACACCACGCAACCACTGATGCGTCAGCGACCCGGCGTCGACGCGCCCTGCATGGTGCTTTTTACCTCGGGCACCACTGGCCAACCTAAAGGTGTGCTGCTCAGCCAATACAATCTTGCGCACTGCACCGCTTGGCTCGGCACCTGTATGGCGCTGGATGAACAGAGTCGAGTGCTGCAGTTTTCTACGCTGAGCTTCGACTCATCGCTGATCGATATTTTCCCGGCCCTGATCGCTGGCGCCGAGTTGATTGTGCCCAGCGAAGACCAGCGGCGCGACCCTCAGCAACTGGTCGAATTGATTCGCCAACAGCGCATCAGCCACGCTTTTTTGCCGCCGGCGCTGCTCAGCATTCTGCCGCTGGATCAGCCATTGGGCCTGGCACATCTGCTAACCGGCGGGGATGCCTGCGAGCCGTATGTGATCGAACAATTGGCGGGCCAGTGCCAACTGCACAATCTTTACGGCCCTACCGAGGCTACGGTGTTGGTGACCCACCGGGCATTCCAGCACGGTGACGGCAATCGCAACGTGGGACGCCCCATTGCCAACAGCCAGGTGCTGATCCTCGACGACAACCTGCAACCGGTGGATGAACAGGTGATGGGCGATCTCTACATCGTCGGCCCCGGCGTAAGCCTCGGGTATATGAACGAGCCGCCGCAGGCCGACAGTCCGTTCGTTGAGCTGACACTGCCCGACGGACAGCCGCTGAGGGCTTACCGCAGCGGTGACCTGGCAAAATGGACCCAAGACGGTATCGAGCTGGGCGGCCGACGGGACGATCAGGTGAAGATCCGTGGCTTTCGGGTAGAACCTCAGGAGATCGAACAATGCCTGCGCAGTAGTCGCTTATTTCGCCAAGTGGCCGTGGTCATTGCACCTGATCGCAGGATTCTCGGCGTTGCCGCACAGCCTGAAACCGGCGCCACGCTGGCGGAGCTGAAGCGATACGCACTGGCGCGTCTGCCGTCGTATATGCAGCCTGAGGTATGGACTGAGTTGCCAGCGATGCCGCGTACCCGCCACGGCAAGATCGACCGCCAAGCGTTGCTGGCGACACCGCTGCGCGCGACTCCCCGCCACGGCCGCAGACTTGCGCAAACGCCACTGCAAACGCAGCTCGTGGCGCTGTGGGGCGAGTTGCTGGGGTTGAGTGGCGCTGATATTTCCATTGATGAAAGCTTTTTCAGCCTGGGCGGGCATTCCATCCTGCTGTCGACCCTGCTGCTGCGCCTGCGCGAAGCGTTTGGCCGCAGCCTCTCTTTGAGTCGTTTCTTTGAAGCGCCGACGATTCGTACGCTCGCCGTGCTGATGGAAGACGGTGCACTCAGCAATCTTCCGTCACGCCAAGTGCAAAAAGATGCGTCACAAGCACTGAATATAGACGTGCTGCACGAGGCCCGTGCAGGCGATCCGCGCAAGGTGATCGTCACCGGCGCCAACAGCTTTGTCGGGGTACACCTGGTCGAAGCATTGTTAGCGGGCGGCGCGCAGCAGGTGACTTGCCTGGTGCGTGAACGGCCGGGGCACTCGGCGGCGGCGCGGTTTACCCAGGCACTGCGCGAGTATCGCCTGGAACACCTCGACGTGAGCCGAGTGCAGGTGTATGCCGCCGATATGAGCCAGCCCCGGTTGGGCCTGGCCAGCGAGGTGTATGACCGGCTCGCCCGCAGCCATGGCGTATTGGTGCACAACGCCGCGTGGGTCAATCATGTGATGGACTACGCCTCACTCGCCAAGGACAACGTCGAGCCGGTGCTGGAGTGCCTGCGCCTGTGTGAAACCCATTGCAAAAAAGTCTTCAATTTCATCTCGACGCTGTCGGCCTGCAGCAGTATCGATGCGCAGGGCAACATCCTCGAAACACCGGCGGTGGCCACGTTGCCGCTCTATCTGAAGAATGGCTACAACCTGTCCAAATGGGTCGCCGAGCGGCTATTGGGGCGTGCAGTTGAGCAAGGTGCGTGGGTGAATATCTATCGCCCCGGCAACATCGCTTTTAATAGCCGCAGCGGCGTCTGCCAGCCGCAAAACAACCGCCTGATGCTCATGCTCAAGGGTTCATTGCAACTGGGCCTGGCGCCCAACCTGGAGGTGAACTTCGATCTGATGCCGGTGGACTTTTTTGCGCGTTTTGTCGGGTTTCACTGCGGCCAATCTGCTGCCGGACGAAACCTTTTCCACCTGCACAACCCGCAGCCTTTGAGCTGGGCTCACTACCTTGACGCATTCAGCCAGGCGGGCCACCGCTTCGAACGGGTAAGCGTTGCAGATTGGCAACGGTCGCTGCGCACGGTGGGTCGCGATAACGCGCTGTTTGGCGTGCTGGGTTTCTACCTGGATGACCTTGCAGAAGACATCAGCGACATCTCGATGATTTGTCACGACAACGCGCGCCGGGGCGTACAAGCCATGGGCGAGCAGTACCCGCAAAAGGACCCGGCGTTATTGCGCAAGGGCTGCGACCACCTCAAGGCCATCGGCTTTATCTGACCGCTTCAGGACATTTTTATGAACGTGCTGCAACCCGATACATTAATCCGTAACCCTGTGGGCACGCCGTTGGTGGCGTCTGTTGACGTCGCGTGCGAGGCCGCGCGCCTGTGGGCTGTGGTCGGCAACTTTGCAGGCTTCGATGCCTTCATTCCGGCGCTGTCGCACATCGAAATGACGGGCCACGGTGTAGGCGCATTACGCACGAAGTTTTTCCACGATGGGCATCGCGTGGTAGAGCAACTCAATAGCCGGGATGACGACGCAATGTGCATGACGTGGAGCACGCTTTACAACACGTTGGGGGTCGCCCACTTGTGGGCGGCAATGCGCGTGGAAGTGCTTGGCACGGGAGGCGCCAGGGCAACCTGGACGCTCATTGGCGAGCCGCTTGATATGACACAAGCGGCGTTTGAACAGTTTGTGCAGGCCTTCGCCGAGAGCGCATTGGGGAATGTGCGCCGGTTGCTCGGTTAGGCAACAGGCGCGAGCAGCCTCACGCCTGCACAAACAGGGTCAGATTTTGAAGCTGTCGACCAACTGCTTCAATCGGCTGGCCTGCTGGGACAGCGCATCGCAGTCCTTGAGGGTTTCGTTGAGGTTGGTCACACCCTGCTGGTTAAGCAGGTTGATCTGGTTGATGTCGACGTTGAGGGTTTCAACCACCGCGGTCTGCTCCTCGGTGGCGGCAGCGACCGATTGGTTCATGCCATCAATCTCGACGATTCGCTGCGTTACGCTGACCAGGCGCTCACCGGCCTGGTTGGCCACTTCAACGCTTTCTTCGCTGGAGACCTGGCTGGCGTTCATGGTGGTTACCGCTTCACGCGAACCGACTTGCAGTGACGTGATCATCTTATGAATCTCTTCTGCGGACTCCTGCGTACGGTGAGCCAGGTTACGCACCTCATCGGCAACCACGGCAAACCCACGACCGGCTTCCCCGGCGCGAGCAGCCTCGATCGCGGCATTGAGGGCCAACAAGTTGGTTTGCTGGGAGATGCCTTTGATCACATCAAGGATATGCCCGATGTTGTCGGTGCTGGCGTTCAGCGTTTCGATCTGCGTGCAGGACAGGCTGATTTTTTGCGACAGCTCCGACATCGCCAAGATGGTTTTCTCTACCACTTTGCGTCCATCGTCTGCTTGCTCACTGGCACCACTGGCGTGCTGCGAAGCATCGGCCGCGTTACGCGCGATTTCCTGAGTGGCAGCACCCAGCTCGTTGATCGCCGCAGCCACGCTGTTGGTGCGTGCGCTTTGTTCGTCCGAACCGACGATCGAGGCGTTGGATGACGCCATGACGCGCTGGGACAGGTCATGCACCTGGCGCGTTGCCGAAGACACTTCGGAAATCGACGCGTGGATGCGCTCGACGAACTGGTTGAAGGCGCTGCCGACCTCGCCAAATTCATCTTTGCTGGTCACGTTCAGGCGGCGGGTCAAATCGCCTTCGCCCTGGGCAATGTCGCGCATGGCAACGCCCATGGTGGTCAGTGGCCGCAGCAGTACTTGAATCAACAGGCTCAACAGCACAGCAATGGCGACTACCGCGACCAACATGGCGATCAACGCCGAGGTGCGGAACTTGGCCAATGGTGCGTAGGCTTTATCTTTATCGATCGACAGACCGATGAACCAATTTGCACCCGGTAAACCGCTGATAGGCGTGAACGAAAGAATCCGGTCCTGGCCATTGAGGGTAACGTTCTGGCTAACCTTCTCAATACGCAGGCTGGTGCCTGGGTAGATGTCCTTGAGGTTTTTCATCACTTGGTTTTCGTCAGGACTGACGATGACCTGGCCATCGGCGCTGACCAGGAAAGCATGGCCGATGCCGCCAAAGTCTACCGAGTTGATGATCTTCACCAGGGTTTGCAAGCTCAGGTCACCACCGACCACACCCAGCAACTCGCCATTCTTTTTGACTGGCAGGGCGATGGTTACGATTTGCCCACCCACTGCGGCCATGTAGGGCGGCGTAAGCATAGTTTTATCGGCAGCTACGGCTTGCTTGTACCAAGGGCGCTGACGTGGGTCGTAGTCGTCTGGCATCTTCGCGTCAGGGCGCTGAGTGAACACACCGTTGGTTTGACCAACATAGGTGAACTGGAAGTTCGAGGTGAGCGCAGGCTGGTCGACCAGCCCTGGAAGATCCGCAGCACTGCCTTGATGAGCAATGTTCTGCGCCAGGTTCTCAAGCACCAGGATGCGCCCGCTGAGCCAGTTCTGCACGCTGCTTGCCGTAAGCTCACCCGATTGCTGGATAGACGAATCCAGATTCTGCGTGATGGTACTGCGCTGCAGGTAGTCGTTATAAAGCGTGAATAATGCGAAGGCCAGTACAACGACGCCTGACGCGGCCAACAGAATTTTATGGCTGAACTTGAGATTCATTTCATCGACTTCTTTTGCCAAAGGGGGATGAGCGTGCCGAGTGGAACATTCCATGTAACGGCATAGACGATCTCGATGATCGCGCTATTTCGGTGCACGCATGGCACATAAGGCTTTCGGCCAGCCGAGGATAAATTTTAGAGATTTGTGAGATATGTCTTCATTTTGAGTATGAAGCCGACCAGCGGTAGGGCGTATTAGTCATCGAGTACCCTAAACGACAAAACCCCTGTCTGCGTTAGCAGACAGGGGTTTCGGAATTTAATCTTGACGATGACCTACTCTCACATGGGGAAACCCCACACTACCATCGGCGATGCATCGTTTCACTACTGAGTTCGGGATGGGATCAGGTGGTTCCAATGCTCTATGGTCGTCAAGAA
>NZ_JBLZPT010000040.1:0-25937 GCF_049199985.1 Pseudomonas kitaguniensis | reverse complement strand
GGGGTGGCCCCGCCCCCGGGGGTGGCCCCCACCGCCAAACCCCCCCCACCCCCCCCCCCAACCCCCCCCCCCCCCCCCCCGGCGCGGCCCCCCGCCCCCGCCCGCCGCCCCGCGCCCGCCCCCCCCCCCCCCCCCCCCAGGACAGTAATAGCCTGTTGAAGGACTGACGTTTTCCATGTTGACCATCGCACTGTCCAAGGGCCGCATCCTTGACGACACTTTGCCGCTTCTGGCTGAAGCGGGCATCGTGCCGACCGAGAATCCGGACAAAAGCCGCAAGCTGATCATCCCCACGACCCAGGACGACGTTCGCCTGCTGATCGTACGGGCTACCGACGTGCCGACTTACGTTGAACATGGCGCGGCCGACCTCGGCGTCGCCGGCAAAGACGTGCTGATGGAATACGGTGGCCAGGGTCTGTATGAGCCCCTCGACCTGCGTATCGCCCTGTGCAAGCTGATGACCGCCGGCCGTGTCGGTGACGTCGAGCCCAAAGGCCGCCTGCGCGTGGCAACCAAGTTCGTCAACGTCGCCAAGCGCTACTATGCCGAACAAGGCCGTCAGGTCGACATCATCAAGCTCTACGGCTCGATGGAGCTGGCGCCACTGATTGGCTTGGCTGACAAGATCATCGACGTGGTCGACACCGGTAACACGCTGCGTGCCAACGGTCTCGAACCTCAAGATTTTATTGCTGACATCAGCTCCCGCCTGATCGTCAACAAAGCTTCGATGAAGATGCAACACGCGCGTATCCAGGCATTGATCGACACCCTGCGCCAGGCAGTGGAGTCTCGACACCGCGGCTGACTCACCCGCGTAGCTGAAAGGCTGCGCCCGTCTATCCGCCTCATAGCCAGAATTCTCAGGTGCCCAAGCGGATCGGCTGCTAACGTTCGGCGCCTGAGCATTTTTTGCCAATCCTATGAGGCCCTCGCTATGACCACGTCCACTGCAATTGCCCGACTCAACGCTGCCGACCCGGATTTCGCCAAGCATCTGGATCATCTGCTGAGCTGGGAAAGCGTGTCCGACGACTCGGTCAACCAGCGAGTACTCGACATTATCAAGGCCGTGCGCGAGCGCGGTGACGCGGCACTGGTGGACTTCACGCGCCAGTTCGATGGCCTCGACGTGGCGTCGATGTCGGACCTGATCCTGCCGCGCGAGCGCCTGGAGTTGGCCCTGACGCGCATCACCGCGCCGCAGCGCGAAGCCTTGGAAGTCGCGGCAACACGCGTGCGCAGCTACCACGAAAAGCAAAAGCAGGACTCGTGGAGCTACACCGAGGCCGACGGCACCGTGCTCGGCCAAAAGGTCACGCCGCTGGACCGCGCCGGCCTATACGTGCCGGGTGGCAAAGCGTCTTACCCGTCGTCGGTGCTGATGAACGCGATACCGGCCAAAGTGGCAGGCGTGACCGAAGTGGTCATGGTGGTGCCGACCCCGCGCGGTGAAATCAACGAGCTGGTGCTGGCGGCTGCGTGCATCGCAGGTGTCGACCGCGTGTTCACCATCGGCGGCGCCCAAGCGGTTGCGGCTTTGGCCTACGGCACCGAAAGCGTGCCGAAGGTCGATAAAGTGGTCGGCCCCGGCAACATCTACGTCGCCACCGCCAAGCGCCATGTATTTGGCCAGGTGGGTATCGACATGATCGCCGGGCCTTCGGAAATCCTCGTGGTGTGTGACGGCCAGACCGACCCGGACTGGATCGCCATGGACCTGTTCTCCCAGGCCGAGCACGACGAAGACGCCCAGGCGATTCTGGTCAGCCCGGATGCCGAGTTCCTCGACAAGGTCGCCGCCAGCATCGATAAGCTGCTGCCAACCATGGAGCGTGCCGAGATCATCGAAAAGTCGATCAATGGCCGTGGCGCGCTGATTCTGGTGCGCGACATGCACCAGGCCATCGAAGTGGCCAACCGTATTGCCCCTGAGCACCTGGAACTGTCGGTGGCGGACCCGCAAACCTGGCTGCCGTCGATTCGTCACGCAGGCGCTATCTTCATGGGCCGCCACACCAGCGAAGCGCTGGGCGATTACTGCGCCGGGCCGAACCACGTGCTGCCGACCTCCGGCACCGCGCGCTTCTCGTCGCCGCTTGGGGTGTATGACTTCCAGAAGCGTTCGTCGATCATCTTTTGCTCGCCGCAGGGCGCTTCCGAGCTGGGCAAAACCGCCTCGGTGCTGGCCCGTGGTGAATCCTTGAGCGCCCACGCACGTAGCGCTGAGTACCGTATCCTCGACGAAAAAGGTAACTGAGATGAGCAAATTCTGGAGCCCCTTCGTCAAGGACCTCGTGCCTTACGTACCTGGCGAGCAACCCAAGCTGGCCAAGCTGGTCAAGCTCAACACCAACGAAAACCCCTACGGCCCATCGCCCAAGGCGTTGGCCGCGATGCAGGCCGAGCTGAATGACAACTTGCGCCTGTACCCGGACCCCAACAGCGACCTGCTCAAGCAGGCGGTGGCCAAGTATTACGCGATCGACGCAGGCAACGTGTTCCTCGGCAACGGTTCCGATGAAGTGTTGGCGCACATCTTCCACGGCCTGTTCCAACACGACTTGCCGCTGCTGTTCCCGGACATCAGCTACAGCTTCTATCCGGTTTACTGCGGCCTCTACGGCATCACGTCCGACCCCGTGCCGCTGGATGAGCAGTTCCAGATTCGTGCAGCGGACTACGCCAGGCCCAACGGCGGCATCATCTTCCCCAACCCTAACGCGCCCACCGGCTGCGTGCTGGCATTGGACGCAGTGGAGCAGATCCTCAAGGCCAGCCCGGATTCGGTGGTGGTGGTCGATGAAGCCTATATAGACTTCGGCGGCGACACCGCCATTAGCCTGGTGGACCGCTACCCGAACCTGCTGGTGACTCAAACCCTGTCCAAATCGCGCTCCCTGGCCGGTTTGCGCGTGGGCCTGGCCGTGGGCCACCCGGACCTGATCGAAGCGCTGGAGCGGGTCAAGAACAGCTTCAACTCCTACCCGCTGGATCGCCTGGCGATTGTTGGCGCGGCGGCGGCGTTTGAGGACCGTGAGTACTTCGAGAACACCTGCCAGCAAGTGATTGATAGCCGTAACCTGGTGGTTGCCCAACTCGAAGCTAAAGGTTTTGAGGTGTTGCCGTCAGCGGCCAACTTCATCTTCGCGCGCCACCCGCAACACGACGCGGCCGGCCTTGCGGCAAAGCTGCGCGAGCAAGGTGTGATCGTGCGGCACTTCAAGCAGGCGCGGATTGCCCAGTTCCTGCGCATCAGCATCGGCACGCCGGAGCAGAACCAAGCGCTGATTGATGGCTTGGGCGAGCTCTAAGCCACACTGAAGCTGTAAAAAATATGGGAGGTCCTGCTGCATCTTTGATGTGGCGCTGTCGCGCATCGGACTGGCTCGGGGTGTTGTTCAGGTTGGGTCTATATCCTTTATTTGGGTGATGGCTTATATCGGTTTCCTGCCGGGTTACCCACGGATTCAAGCCTGCGTGCGGCCATCGTGGTTTAACGGGGCGCTTCTCAGATCAAGATCACAAAGATCAAAAGCAAGAGCACGGCGGCCCGAAAGCCGACCTAAGTGGTTGAAGCAGAACAAAAGCAGTTTTGCATACACGGCAGATCTGCTTTTTTTGCTTTTTGTGGGAGGGGGCTTGCTCCCGATGGCAGCTTTACAGTTGATACATGAATTGACTGACCCACCGCCATCGGGAGCAAGCCCCCTCCCACAGTTTGACCGAGTTCTGCTTGAGGGATTAGGTCGGCTTTCGGGCCGCCCGCTCCGTAATATCGGAGTGGGCACACCGAGCTTAAGCGAGGTGCCGAGTGGTGGGGCAAGAGCGTTTTTTACTTTTGACTGGGCCGGCTTCCAGATGTTCAAAAGTGACCCGCCGTAAGGGCGGAACCCATACCCGTTATCACCCGAACAACGGATATGCGCTCAAAATCCAAGCCACAAACCTGAATAAACTTTAATAGCAAAAACAATAGCTTATTTGTAGTTTGCCAGGAGTGGGCTTGCCCCCATAGTTGGTTTCGCGGCGTCAGTTATAGCAGCGGCTCATCCGGCTTTTTGTTCTTCCAGCCGTCATTGCCCGGCAGCAGCAGGTTCAAACCAATCGCCACCACCGCACACAGGGCGATGCCCTTGAGGCCGAAGTCATCCGGGCCGGTGCCGGTGCCGACCAGCACACCGCCAATACCGAATACCAGGGTTACCGACACAATCACCAGGTTGCGCGCTTCGCCGAGGTCGATTTTGTGGCGGATCAGCGTGTTCATGCCCACCGCCGCAATCGAGCCGAACAGCAGGCACAGAATGCCGCCCATCACCGGCACCGGGATGCTCTGCAGCAGTGCGCCGAACTTGCCGATAAACGCCAGGCTGATGGCAAACACCGCCGCCCAGGTCATGATTTTCGGGTTGTAGTTCTTGGTCAGCATCACGGCGCCCGTGACTTCGGCGTACGTGGTGTTCGGCGGGCCACCAAACAGGCCGGCAGCCGTCGTGGCGATGCCGTCACCCAGCAAGGTGCGGTGCAAGCCTGGCTTTTTCAGGTAGTCGCGACCGGTCACGCTGCCCACCGCAATCACACCGCCGATATGCTCAATGGCCGGGGCCAGGGCCACCGGGACGATGAACAGAATCGCCTGCCAGTTGAACTCCGGCGCGGTGAAGTGGGGCAGGGCGAACCAAGGCGCGGCGGCGATCTTCGCCGTGTCGACCACGCCAAAGTAGAACGCCATGGCAAAGCCGACCAGCACGCCGGAGATGATCGGCACCAGGCGGAAAATACCTTTGCCGAACACCGCCACGATCAGTGTGGTCAGCAGCGCCGGCATCGAAATCAGCATCGCCGTCTGGTAATGGATCAACTCGGCACCGTCGCCGGATTTACCCATCGCCATGTTCGCGGCGATCGGCGCCATGGCCAGGCCGATGGAGATAATAACCGGCCCGATGACCACCGGCGGCAGCAGCCGGTCGATAAAACCGGTGCCTTTGATCTTCACCGCTAAGCCCAGAAAGGTATAAACGAAACCCGCCGCCATCACCCCGCCCATGGTCGCAGCAAGGCCGAACTGGCCCTTGGCGAGAATGATCGGCGTGATAAACGCAAAGCTCGATGCCAAAAATACTGGCACCTGGCGCCCGGTCACTACCTGGAACAGCAACGTGCCCAGGCCCGCGGTGAACAGTGCAACGTTTGGATCCAGGCCGGTGATCAGCGGCATCAACACCAGCGCGCCAAATGCTACGAAGAGCATTTGTGCGCCAGACAGGATCTGGCGCCAAAGCGGGTCATTGAAATCATCCTGCATGCTCACGCGTCCTTCTGCTTGGTGCCGAAGATCTTGTCACCGGCATCGCCAAGGCCCGGGATGATGTAGCCGTGTTCATTGAGGCGTTCATCAATCGAGGCGGTGTAGATTTGCACGTCCGGGTGGGCCTTCTCGACGGCGGCGATGCCTTCGGGCGCAGCTACCAGCACCATGGCGCGGATGTCTTTGCAACCGGCCTTTTTCAGCAGGTCGATCGTGGCAACCATGGAGCTGCCGGTGGCGAGCATCGGGTCGATGATCATTGCCAGACGCTCGTTGATTTCCGGGACGAGTTTTTCCAGGTAAGTGTGCGCCTGCAAGGTTTCTTCATTGCGGGCCACGCCCACGGCGCTGACTTTGGCGCCCGGAATCAGGCTGAGTACGCCTTCGAGCATGCCGATGCCTGCACGCAGAATCGGCACCACGGTAATTTTTTTACCGGCGATTTTCTCGACCTGTACGGTGCCGGCCCAGCCAGCAATCTCGTAGCTTTCCAGGGGCAAATCTTTGGTGGCTTCGTAAGTGAGCAGCGCTCCGACTTCCTGAGCAAGCTCACGGAAGTTCTTGGTGCTAATGTCGGCGCGGCGCATAAGGCCGAGTTTGTGTCGGATCAGCGGGTGGCGGATCTCGCGAGTGGGCATGGGAAAGGCTCCGGCGGCGGGCAAAAAAACCGGCTTAGATTAATCTATCCGAGGGTGTTGTCCTATAGACATCTAGTACGTTAGTCCATTAAGGCTTGAACGTTGCGCCTCACATGCGTACCTTTGCCCGCTTTTCTTGCCACAGCATCCACCTTGGAGAGCGCCATGTCCGCTGATCTCGAGCATATCCGTCAAATCATGCGCGAGGCTGACTGCCTGTACAGCGAAGCGCAAGTCGAAGCAGCGATCGCCAAGGTTGGCGCGCACATCACGCGTGAAATGGCCGACACCAACCCGGTGGTCTTTTGTGTGATGAACGGTGGCCTGATCTTCGCCGGCAAATTGCTCACGCATCTGCAGTTCCCGCTGGAAGCGTCTTACCTGCACGCGACGCGTTATCGCAACGAAACCACCGGCGGCGACCTGTTCTGGAAAGCCAAGCCGGAAGTCTCGTTCATCGACCGCGATGTGCTGATCATTGACGACATCCTCGATGAAGGTCACACCCTGGGCGCAATCATCGACTTCTGCAAACACGCCGGCGCGCGCAACGTGCACACCGCCGTGCTGATCGACAAAGACCACGACCGCAAAGCCCGGCCGGACCTGAAAGCTGATTACGTGGGCCTGCCGTGCATCGACCGCTACATCTTCGGTTATGGCATGGACTATAAAGGCTACTGGCGTAACGCCAATGGCATCTACGCCGTTAAAGGAATGTAATTGATGGTGCGCTTTCTTGATCAGACCCTGTTTGCCGAGCTGGCCGAGAAGGCCACCGAAAGCCCGCGTGGCCGACATCATCACAACTTTCACCAGATGGAAGAGCCGTGCCATCGCCTGGCCGTCGCGCTGCAGCCGAGCACTTATGTGCCGCCGCATCGGCACCTGAGCGCAGACAAGGCGGAGTCTTTGCTGGTGCTCAAGGGCAGCCTGGGTTTGTTGGTTTTCAGCGAGACCGGCGAAGTGCTCGCCAAGCGCGTCATGCAAGCGGGCGGCGAGTGCGCGGGCGTCGATGTGCCGCCGGGCGTGTTCCACGGCCTGGTGGTGCTTGCACCCGACACCGTGATGTTCGAATGCAAGGCCGGGCCATACCGTCCGGTGGGCGAGGGCGAGTTGGCGGACTGGGCGCCGCGCGAAGGCGATAGCGGCGTTGCCGAGTATCAGCGCTGGATGCGCGCTCAGTTCGATTGAGCCGTCGGCTGAGTCGCCAACAGTTATCGCGGTAGCCCTTGCTCCACCAATGAGGCCAAAAGCCCGGCACCCAGCGCAATAACGTTGTCGTTGAAGTCGTAACGGTCATTGTGCAGTTGGCAATCGCCTGCTCCGTCGCTGTGCGCGCCACCCTGGCCGAGGTAGATGTATGCCCCCGGCCGGGCTTGCAGCATGTACGAAAAGTCTTCGGCGCCCATGGTCAGCGGCTCATTGCACCTGACGTTTGCGCTGCCGACCAGGCTGCGTGCAACGTCGGCGGCAAACAGTGCCTCTTTGGTGTGGTTAACCGTTGCCGGGTAACCGCGCTGGTAGTGAAAAGTCAGTGTCGCACCAAACGCCGTCGCGATAGACCGGGCAATTTCACCCATTCGCCTTTCCAGCAGGTCGCGGTTGGCCTCGGTAAAGCTGCGCGCGGTTCCAATCATCTTCACGTGGGCCGGGATAACGTTATTGGCTGAGTGCTGGCTGGTTTCCAGGCTGGCGACCGTGATGACACCGGCTTCCAGCGGGTGCAGGTTGCGGCTGACGATGCTCTGCAGCGCAACGACAATATGGCTGGCGACCAACACCGGGTCGATGGCCATATGCGGGATCGCGGCATGCCCGCCGCGACCGATTACCACCATTTCAAAGCTGTCTGCCGCGGCTTCTACAGGGCCGGGCTGAACCGCAATCACCCCGGCCGGGTAGTCCGGGTTGTTGTGCAGGGCGTACACCGAATCTACCGGGAAACGTTCGAATAAGCCTTGCTCGATCATCACCTGTGCACCGCCGTCGCCTTCTTCGGCGGGCTGGAAGATCACCACCGCAGTGCCGCTGAATTGGCGTGTTTGCGCGAGGTAGCGGGCCGCCGCCAGCAGCATCACCGTGTGCCCGTCATGGCCACAGGCATGCATCAGGCCGGGGTGCACCGAGCGATGCGCGAATTCATTGGCCTCACGCATCGGCAGGCAATCCATGTCGGCTCGCAGGCCCATGCTCGGGCCAGGTTTGGCGCCATGAATAACCCCTACGACACCGGTGCCCGCCAGCCCCAGGTGAACGTCAATACCCAGCGCCTGCAAAAAGGTCGCAACAATTTTTGAGGTCCTGTGTTCGTCAAAGCCCAGTTCGGGGTGGGCGTGCAGGTCACGCCTCAGTGCGGTGAGTTCTGTAAGGTAGGGTTCGATGGCCGCGACTGGATTCAAAGGCATTTTTGGATTCTTCTTGTTTTGGGTGAGCCCAAACGCTACAGGGTGCGAAGGGAACAGGGTGCAAGGTAGTGCAACTAAACGTGTCTGCTACCGGCGCCTACACAAGCTCGCGCCCCGCAGGTAGACTTCAGGCCCCGTGTAAATGTCTGCAGGCTGGAGTCGGTAATGCGTAAAGATAAGCAACAGGTGATTGGTGACGAGATCGGCGACGATCAAATCAAGTTGTTCCTGGCTTTCGAGCCGGTTGACGCGACTTCACCATCCCTGCACAAACTGATCAAAGCCTACCGTGGCCTGCGTATCGATGACTTTGAGCGTTTCCTGGGCTTTTTCAAGGAAGCCGGCCTTGACCTCGACGGCAAGGACGAGCACGGCCAGACGTTTGTTGAAGTGATCAAGGACCAGCGCAACGCCGCCGAGTACATCGAGCTGATCGAAAAAGCCCGCGGCTGATTCCCGGGCATAAAAAAACGCCCGACGCTCATCATGAGCGCCGGGCGTTTTTTATTGCCCTCCCGCAGGAGGCAGCCTCAAGCGTAGCTTTCGGCCTCGTTGCTTTGCTCAACCAGTTCCAGGCTGATGTTGTTCTGCGCATTAACCTTGCGATACAGCTCGGCATCGGTTTCCAGCAGTTTTTCGCGCGCCGGGAAAATCTCTTGCAGCTTGGCCGCCCAGTCACCGGCAGTTTTGGCCGGGAAGCAGCGTTCGATCAGTTCCAGCATGATCGACACGGTGACTGATGCGCCCGGGGAGGCGCCGAGCAGCGCTGCCAGCGAGCCGTCTTTGGCCGCGACCAGTTCGGTGCCAAATTGCAGCACACCGCCTTTTTTCGGGTCTTTCTTGATGATCTGCACGCGCTGGCCGGCCACTTCCAGACGCCAGTCTTCAGCTTTCGCTTCGGGGTAGAACCGGCGCAGCGATTCCAGGCGCTGTTCCATCGACTGGCGCACTTCGCTGACCAGGTACTTGGTCAGGTCCATGTTGTCGCGGGCCACGGCCAGCATTGGGCCGATGTTACCGGCGCGAATCGACAGTGGCAGGTCGAGGAACGAGCCGTGCTTGAGAAACTTGGTGGTGAAACCGGCATACGGTCCGAACAGCAGGGACTTTTTGCCATCGACCACACGCGTGTCCAAATGCGGCACGGACATGGGCGGCGAACCCACCGCAGCCTGGCTGTAGACCTTGGCCTGGTGGTGTTTGACCACTTGCGGGTTATCGCAACGCAGCCACTGGCCGCTGACCGGGAAACCGCCAAAACCTTTGCTTTCTTCAATGCCCGAGGCTTGCAGCAGCGGCAGCGCCGCGCCACCGGCGCCGAGGAAGACGAACTTGGCGTCGATTTCACGGCTGTCGCCCGTGTTGACGTCCTTGATGCTCACGGTCCAGCCCGCGCCGTTACGCGTGAGGCCGGTCACGCGTTTGTTGTACTTGACCTGGGCGTCCGGCGCGCTGCTCAGGTGGCTGAGCAATTGATTGGTGAGTGCGCCAAAGTTGACGTCGGTGCCGTTCATCACGCGGGTGGCAGCGATTTTTTCGTCGAGCGGGCGGCCCGGCATCATCAGCGGCATCCACTCGGCCATCTCGTTACGGTCTTCGGTGTAGTGCATGTCCGAGAACGCATGGTGCTGGCTGAGGGTTTCAAAACGCTTCTTGAGGAAGGACACGCCTTTTTCGCCCTGCACGAAACTCAAGTGCGGCACCGGGCTGATAAAAGATTTGGACGAGCCAAAGGTGCTCTTTTTGGTCAGGTACGCCCAGAACTGCTTCGACACCTCAAACTGAGTGTTGATGTGCACCGCTTTTTTGATGTCGATAGAACCGTCGCCCGCCTGCGGGGTGTAGTTCAGCTCACACAGGCCGGCGTGGCCGGTACCGGCGTTGTTCCACGGGTTGGAACTTTCCGCGGCACCCGAATCCATCAGCTCAACGACTTCCAGCGTAAGGCCGGGGTCGAGCTCTTTGAGCAGTACGGCCAGGGTGGCACTCATGATGCCGGCCCCAACCAGTACTACGTCGACTGCTTCGTTATGCGCCATTTAACGCGTCTCCAAAATCTGCAGCACCAAATTGTCGGCATGGCTGCCAGGAGTGACGGGGCGGTTCACGTATTGCCCCAGGTTACCCATGGCCAGGATCGCCATGTCCGATTCGCAATTCTTTGCAACTTCAGCGCACGCGTCCTGCCGGGCTAATTTGCCTATGAACGCATTCATGGGCGCCTGTGGCAATTCGACTTATGGTCAACGCGTGCGATTTGTGCAATCAATCCGTAGCGGACAGGCTCAAGCTCCGGTGTTTGAGGCGTGCTCGGTCCTGTGTGGTTGGGCTGTTCCAGACGCTGATGGTGCTTGTACAAACGCCAAACTATTCATTTGCTCGCCACACTCTTGTGAAGTTGTGAAAACCCGTTTTTTCACGCTCTTTTGAAGACGTGAACCTCAAAAAAGGGCTGCCCAGCCTGGCACCTGGCCCGCAAACCTCTGCCGACGCGCGGCAAAACGGGCAAACAACTCAAGTGGCCGAGCGCAATGGCAGCTCTGGCAGATTCGGTAAAGAGGGGAGGTTTGCAAAAAAACAGCAAGCACGCCAGCTTCACTCGATCTGTGTGGGCGGCTCTCTGTGGGCGATTTTGGGGCTAATGCCGAGGCATTAACGATGCTGCGAGGCCCGATCAGGAGACGTCCTTATAATCGGGGGGAGATTGTAGCGAAGAACGCCGGGGAAATGGGCGTGTTTTATGACTTTTATTAGCGCTGCGGTCAGGAAGCCATCGAGTGCCGGGTTTGCGCGTGCATTACCTTGGGGCTGACCCGGGCACTCGTCGGCAGCGGGCGGTGCATCCAGCCGATATGAGTCTCCGACACTTCCACCCAGCCTTCGCCGACAGGCGGCAGGGTGCACTGCTTGAACGCCAGGCAATAGCCACACGCATCAAGCAGCGCGTAGTTGCGGTGACGAGGGTGTTGCATAAACAATGACTTGAGAAGGCGCATGGCGGTGTACCTGTTTCGTTACATGCTCAGAGCTTGTCAGTCTGCCATGACACTCGAATGACGGATTTATGCGAAATTGTAATTTGAGCATCGCTTCAGCTGCCGTTCAGGATGGCTGGTGAGTGGCGCGCGTGCACCGTTATACTGGCGGCCTGTTTGCATCTAGTCCTGGAGAAATGAGTATGTTGCAACGCCTGTTGTTCGGTTTGATCACTGTGACCAGTTTGACCCTGGTTGGCTGCGCCAACAGCCCGCAACAACTCAGCCCGCAACCTAAAGTCACCGCACAGTTGGCGGCCGTGGGCCACGGCCAGCCAGTGTCGGTGCGGGTAGTGGATGGTCGCCCGTCGCCGACCTTGGGTTCGCGTGGCGGCCTGTACCCGGAGACCGCGCTTATTTCGGTGACCGGCCAGGATGTGCTGCCCAAGCTGCAAGCCCAGGCTGAGGCCGCCGTGCGCCTGCTGGGGTTCACCCCAACCAACTCGCCGGGCGCGCCGCAATTGACCGTCACCCTGGCCGAACTCAAGTACCAGTCGCCCAAACAGGGCCTGTATGTGACTGAAGCGTCTATCGGCGCGACGTTCAAGTCTGACGTCAGTGCCGGCACTCGTCGCTACAGTGGCCGTTATGCTGCCTCGCTGAATCAGCGCTTCGGTATGTCGCCTAACGAGGAGACCAATACCAAGTTGGTCAGCGACGTGCTGAGTGATGCCCTGACTCGCCTGTTCAAAGACCCGAGCATCGGCCAGTTGCTCAGCGCGCAGTAACCGTTGCAAAAAAAACCGGGCTCAGCAATGAGCCCGGTTTTTTTACGCCTGGCGCTTTCAGGCAGCCGTTTCTACGTAGAAGTCCAGCATGCTCACGCCCGTCAGCAAATCCAGCTCCGGCAGGTCGGCATGTTGGTGCCCGCCGAGTGCGCAATAGACCAGCCAGTGGCGATCCTGAACGTTGAATGCGAGGCCGCCGACCAACGCTTCCTGCTCATCGTTTTGGGCGATCAGATACAGCCGATCCTGGTTTTGCGCATGCAGCATGACAAGCTCCCGAGCGTTCGAAGGGCAACAGAGTGGCTTGTTAAGGTGACGTTCAGGTGACGCTGTAAATTACTCGATACATTATTGGCGAGTGGGGGAGGGAGCGTTTAAGTGGAGGGACGCCACTGTCGTTCAGGTTTGTATCTGAATCGATACCCAGACACTGATGCACCGAGGTTTGCGATGGCGCTGTCCGCACTGCTGATTAATGCTGTGGCTTTATTGGTGGCCTGCCCGGGGGCAGCGCTGCTGTCTGTGACGCGTTTGCGTGAGCAACGTGCGATGGCGGACTTGACCGCGCAGAGTGAAGAGCGCGCGATTGATCAGCCGATGTTGTTTCTGGATGTGCGTACCGAGCGGGCGCACCGGTTGGCTTACCGCGTGGGGTTTGCTTGCCTTGGGCTGGCGCTGGTGGTGTCCTGGGTTAGTGCGCACCTCTGAGGGGGCTGCACAAGCCATGATCGTTCCCACGCTCTGCGTGGTAATGCGCCGACCTGGGCGCTCTGCGTCCCGTTGCGATGCAAACCGCTCGGTACATCAGGTGTACCGAGTTGAGGCTATCGCGAGCAAGCCCGCTCCCACACAAGCCCGCCCGCACACAGGCCTGCTTCCACACAGGCCTGCTCCTACACATTTTTTACAGGGCTAGCCCTGCCTTTACCCGGTACTGATTACGCACGGGCGTGGCGTATTGCACCACCAGATACGGCCGATGCTCGGGCGGGCATTGGTTCAAGCGCCGCTCCCACTCCGCTGTCGCCTTGGCCAACTCGTCGGCCGGGAATACGTCGGCTGCGGTGGGCACCTGCAATTGCGGGTCGGCGTCGCTCCACTGCGCGTACGCCAGGTAGTGCACCGGGAATAACCGATAACCGCCGAGAATCTGCCGATCCATTTCTATGGCCAGCACCTTGGTGTCTTCGAAACGCTCGGTGATCGGCGGTGCAAAGTTCACGTGCACGCGGCCCTTGTAGCCGGTGATGCCCAAGGCAATGCTCACATCGTCCTCGCCGGGCGCTTTGCTGTAGGTGCCGGTGGTGGCGCGGATATACAGCTCGCGGGCTTTGGCGGTGTCGCACGGGTCGTATTCGTAGCTGATCGACACCGGCGTCAGGTTCAACGACTGGATCACCTCGGCGAACGGCTCGTCTTTGCGGCTGACGTGGAACATCTTGAGGATCGCCGACTCGGTGCGATCATCGCCATCCTTGGCTCGGCCTTCGGCCTGGGCTATCCAGATCGACTGGCAATCGTTGCGGATCGAATGGTTGATATAGGCCGACAGCAAATTGAACGCCGCCATTTTTTCCTTTCGCCCGGTGATCGAGCGGTGCACGATAAAACTCTTGTTCAGGCGCATCAGGTCGCTGACAAATGGCTTTTGCAGCAAATTGTCGCCGATCGCGATGCGCGGTGTCGGCAGGCCGGCGTGGTAGACCGCGTAGTTGACGAAGGCCGGGTCCATTACGATGTCGCGGTGGTTGGCCAAAAACAGGTACGCGGTGCCCGACTTGAGCTGCTCGACGCCGGTGTAGGTCACCCCGTCGGTTGCACGGTCGATGGTGTGGTCGACGTAATACTCGACTTTGTCCTGTAGGGTCGCCACCGTGGTGACGCCGGCGAACTCACGGCGTAATTTGCGCGCGATCATAGGCTTGAGCAACCAGCCCAGAGCGCCTGCGAACCGCGGGAAGCGGAAATGGGTCAGGATGTCTAGAAAGGCCTTGTCACTGAACAAACGTGCCAGCACTGCCGGGACTTCGCTGTCGTTGTAAGGTCGGATGGTATCGAATTCGCCCATCATGCTCTCTTGTTAGAAACGGCTAGGGTAAGTAAAGGAAATATCGGCAGGCGGCAAAAGTTTGGCTCTGCCGGGAATAGCCCTGTAAATAGACCGGCGATTATACGCACAAGTCACTTGGGAGACCGTGATGCTGGAAACCGAGCCGTACGATTGTCCTTATTGTGGTGAGCCCGCCGAGGCGGTGTTGGACCTTTCTGGTGGCGATCAGTCATACATAGAGGACTGCCCGGTGTGTTGCCGGCCGATTAATTTCACCCTGCAAACGGATGGGCAAGAATGGATGCTTGAAGTCCATGCCGAGAACGACTGACAGGTGCGCCTATGCAGCGAATTTACGAACCTGAAAACCTGATGGAAGGCGAGCTGCTGCAGCAGATGCTCGCCAGCGAGGGCATCGAGGCGCACCTGGTGGGGCGCCATTTACTCGGTGGCACCGGCGAGCTGCCGATTTTTGGCCTGCTGGGGCTGGAGGTCGGCAACGACCAGGCCGCCTATGCCCGCGAGCTGATTACCGCCTACATCGGTGCGCAGCCGCTACCTGGCGAAGAACCCGACAGCTTCCCCGACGTGTTGGTCTGTTAGGCTGTCGGTCGGTTTACCCAAGAGTCGTGTTACCCCATGTGTGGACGTTATGCCCTGTTTCGCTGGAACCCCACGTTTGCTGCCTTGCCGGGCTTTCCGGCCGACCAGCAGGCCCAGTGGAACATCTCCCCCAATGATTCGGTGCTGATTCAGCGCGCCACCGACGGCCAGCACACCCTGGCCCGCGCCCGCTGGGGCCTTACGCCGCCTTGGCTGACAGACCTGTCGCGCACCCCGGCTCACGCCCGCGCAGAAACCCTCGCTGAGCAACCGATGTTTCGCGAAGCCTTTCGTCAGCGCCGCTGCCTGCTGCCGGCCAATGGTTTTTACGAATGGCGTGGCACGTTGCGCAAGCGACCTTACTGGCTGACGCCGGGTGAAGGTTCGACGCTGTTTTTTGCCGCAATCTGGGAAGCGTATCCGGTGCAGGAGCAGGTATGGCTGAGCACGGCGGTGGTCACCCAGGCTGCGCAGAGTCAGCGCCGGCCATTGATTCTGGATGCGGCGGGGCAAGCGGCCTGGCTGGACCCCGAAACCCCATTGCCGGTGTTGCAGAGCTTGCTGGCGAGTGAGCCGGCGGCGCTGCGCGAGCGCGTGCTGGCGAATATGGTGAATGATCCGAAATTGAATGGCCCGGAGTGTTTGACGCCGGGTTGACAGGTCGCGCGCGCTATCAGCGTGTGGGATGTATCGGTTATTGGGCGGTTACACGTCTTTTGTATCTGGCGCCGATACACATGACCGCCTACGATACGCGCCATGTTTTCAGGGAGCGTGTTCATGAAGAAGTCATTGGTCGTAAGTGGGTTGTGTGCGGCGCTGCTGCTGGCCGGTTGCCAGTCGGTTAATACCACCAGCGGCGGGGCCGTTGGGGTCGAGCGCAAGCAGTACATGTTCAGCATGCTGTCGAGTCAGGAAGTCGACCAGATGTACGCCCAGTCTTATCAAAAGACGTTGGGTGAGGCGAGCGGCAAAGGCATGGTCGACAAGACCAGCGCCAACGCCAAGCGTGTACAGGCGATTGCCGACCGCTTGATCGCCCAGGCGCCGAACTTCCGCCCGGATGCGGCGCAGTGGAAGTGGGAAGTCAACCTGATCAAAAGCGACGAGATGAACGCCAACTGCGGGCCTGGCGGCAAGATCTTCGTGTACAGCGCGTTGATCGATAACCTCAAGCTTACCGATGACGAACTGGCTGCGGTGATGGGCCATGAAATCGCGCATGCCCTGCGCGAACACGGGCGTGAAGCCATGTCCAAGGCTTACGGCATCCAGATGGCCAAGCAGGGCGCCGGTGCCTTGTTCGGTCTGGGCCAGGACAGCCTGGCGCTGGCCGATACCGTGGCCAACTACGGCATGACCTTGCCCAACAGCCGCGCCAATGAAAACGAAGCCGACCTGATCGGCCTCGAACTGTCGGCCCGCGCCGGTTACAACCCGAATGCGGCCATCACGTTGTGGAACAAAATGGCCAAGGCCTCGGAAGGTTCGCCACCGGAGTTCATGAGCACGCACCCGGCTTCCGACAGCCGAATCGCCTCGTTGCAGGCGGCGATTCCGAAAGTGATGCCGCTTTACCAGCAAGCCAGCAAGTCCTGACGGGGCGAACGGCAAGAAGCAAGCCGCAAGCCGCAAGAAGCAAGCTACAAGCCGCAAGAAACGGCGCTGCTTCTTCTTGCAGCTTGCAGCTTGCAGCTTGCCGCTTAAAGCTTGCCGCTTTTAAAGCTAGATCCAACCGCTGCTCTGCATGGCTTTGTAGACCGCCACCACTGCGAGGATGAAAAACGCCGTAGCCGCCAGTCGACGGATCAGCTTCAACGGCAGTTTATCCGCCGCAAAATTCCCCGCCAACACCACCGGCACGTTGGCAATCAGCATGCCCAGCGTGGTGCCGATGATCACCAGCCACAGCTCCGGGTATTGCGCCGCCAGCATCACCGTGGCGATCTGCGTTTTGTCACCGATTTCTGCGAGGAAGAACGCAATCAGCGTGGTCAGGAACGGCCCGAACTTGCGTGTGGTACTGGCTTCGTCATCGTCGAGTTTGTCCGGCACCAACGTCCACAGCGCCGTGGCGCAGAAGCTCGCCGCGAGTATCCAGTGCAACACTGCATCCGAGAAGAAGCTGCCGAACCAGGCACCCACGGCACCCGCGGCGGCATGGTTGGCCAGGGTCGCGGCGACGATGCCGGCGATGATCGGCCAGGGTTTGCGAAAGCGTGCGGCAAGTATGAGCGCGAGCAATTGCGTCTTGTCGCCGATTTCGGCCAAGGCAACGACTGCGGTAGGGACGAGCAGAGAATCCAGCATCAGGTAGGTTCCAGGGGCGGGTCGACACGGCTATGACACGTACAGCCTTCCCGCCCCGGGTAAGGTGTGCGTGTCATAGGTCTTGTCAAACCCCGGCCCGTCTGTGCGGACTCCTGGGTCGCATACGCCATGGTCTGTTGACCAAGTATGTTGACGTATGCCGGACGAGCGTGGGCTCGTGGGAGACTACTCCCCTAGGACGGAGCGGATTCTGCCTAGGCAAAATCCATTCGGCAAGCCTTCATTGGGAAAAATATTTCAGGGCCGCTTGGCACGATAAATGCGAAAACCCTGGCCTTGCGCCTTGACTGCGCACACGCCCAAGTGCTCTTCGATCAGCGGTTGATACTTCAGGAAGCTGTTCGCAACCAACCGAAGTTCGCCGCCTTTTGCCAGATGTTTGCCTGCTTTTCGCAGCAAGTTCTCGGTCGCTAAATAGTCGGTGTGCACCCCGACATGAAACGGCGGGTTGCTCAAAATCGCGTTCAAACCCATTGGCGCAGCGTCAATCCCATCACCGGTCAACACCTCGGCTTCCAGGCCATTGGCCGCCAATGTCAGGCGGCTGCTGGCAGCGGCGAAGGCGTCCACGTCAAGCATCGTGACGGTGTTATGCGGGTACCGGCGTTTTACCGCCGCCCCCAGCACGCCGGCGCCGCAACCGAAGTCGAGCAAATGGCCGCTGGGCAATTTATCCAGATGCCTCAGCAACAGCGCCGTGCCGCGGTCCAGCCGGCCATGGCTGAATACGCCCGGCAAGCTCACCACCTTGAGTGGCCCATCGGCCAACGGCACCTCGAAGACTTGGGCGAGGCTTTCCAGTCCGACCGCTTGCGGCGCGTTGGCCACGGTGATCTGCCACAGTTGGCAGTGCCGCGCGTTATCCAGCTTGCGCGGTTTGCCGAAGGGGCTCATCTGCTTGGCGGCGCTTTCGATACCGCTTTTTTTCTCGCCCACCAGGTACAGCTCGGCGCCGGGCAGGCGCGCGGCCAAGGCGTTGAGCAGGTAGTCGGTGAGGTCTTTGGACTTGGGCAGGAAAATCACCGCCGCATCAAATGCCCGCTCGGGCACGTTCACGCCAAACTGGCTGCGCTCGGGGAAGCGCGCGTCGAGCGCCGCCTGGTCACCGGCATGCCAGCTCCAGCCGTGCGCATTGGGCAAGCGGCCGAGCAAGTCGTCGGCGGGCAAACCTGCCAGCAGCACGTTGCCTTGAAAAAGTTCGGCCTGACGAAGCAGTACTTCACTGCGCGGATCCATGGTCTGCTCCTTGAAAAGGGGCGCAGTTTATCAACTGACGACGCGCAGCGGGGCGCCGCTGAAAAAGCCTCGGGCGTTTTCGGCCAATTGGCCGACGATTCGTTGCCGCGCCTCGCGGCTGCCCCAGGCGTTGTGGGGTGTGACGATCAGCCGAGGGATGTCGGCGGCCAGCAGCGGGTTGCCCTGCACTGGCGGCTCCACGCTGAGTACATCGGTGGCCGCGCCGCCCAAATGGCCGCTGCGCAAGGCGTCGGCCAGTGCCTGTTCGTTGATTAAACCGCCGCGCGCGGTGTTCACGACAAACGCGCCCGGCTTGAGCAGCGCCAGCTCACGCGCGCCGATAAAGTCGCGCGTGTGTTCGTTCAGCGGGCAATGCAGGGTCAGCGCATCCACTTGCCCGAGCAGTTCATTCAGCGGCACGCGGTCGGCGCGGGCAGGGCGGCCAGGAATCGCGCCGAGCAGCACGCGCATGCCGAAGGCTTCGGCCAGCCGTGCCACGGCACTGCCCAGTTCGCCATGCCCGAGCAGGCCGAGGGTTTTGCCTTGCAGCTCGACGATCGGATGGTCGAGCAGGCAGAACTGCTTGGCCTGTTGCCACTTGCCGGCGCCGACGTCGCGTTGATAGTCCTGCAAACGTGTGGCCAGGTTGAGCAACAGCATGATTGTGTGTTGCGCCACCGACGGCGTGCCGTAGCCCTGGCAATTGCTCACGGTAATACCCTGGGCGCGTGCAGCTTTGAGGTCGACGTTATTGGTGCCGGTGGCCGACACCAGAATCAGCTTGAGTTCAGGGCACGCCGCCAGGGTTTGCGTGGTGAGGGCGATCTTGTTACTGATCACCACGTGGGCGCCTTGCAGGCGCTCCAGTACATTTTGCGGCGTGGTGTCGGTAAACAACTCAAGCTCGCTGAAGCTGTTGTGCAACTCGCTGAGGTCGAGGTCGCCCAGGTCCAGCGACGGGTGATCAAGGAAGACGGCGCGGCGATTGTTCGTCATCAACTGTACCTTTTGCGAGAGGGTTCGAAGGCGTAATCTGCCGAGCCTATCAGATGGGTTAATCCGTTACGCAAGGGAGTGAGCATGTACGCCGCCGAGTTTTTAACCGTAGCCTTGATTCACTTGTTGGCGGTGGCCAGCCCTGGCCCGGATTTCGCCGTGGTGGTGCGCGAAAGTGTGACCCATGGCCGCCGCGCCGGAACCTGGACCGCGCTGGGCGTGGGTTCGGCGATTTTCCTGCACGTGGGCTACTCGTTGCTCGGTATCGGTTTGATCGTGTCGCAATCAATCGTGCTGTTCAATGCGCTGAAATGGGCGGCGGCGGCGTACCTGCTGTACATCGGCTTCAAGGCCCTGCGCGCGCAGCCGGCCAAACCTGTCGCCGAAGGTGATTTGCAGCCTGAAGTGGGCGAGCGCACGCCGCGTGGGGCGTTTACCGCAGGTTTTGTGACTAATGGTTTAAACCCTAAAGCCACGCTGTTTTTCCTGTCGCTGTTCACTGTGGTGATCAATCCGCACACGCCGCTGGCGGTTCAGGCCGGTTACGGCGTGTACCTGGCGGTGGCGACGGCGTTGTGGTTCTGTCTGGTGGCGATGCTGTTCAGCCAGCAGCGCGTGCGTGCCGGCTTTGCACGGATGGGGCATTGGTTTGATCGAACCATGGGCGCGGTGTTGATTGCCATTGGTGTGAAGCTGGCGTTTACCAGCATGAAATGACCAAGGCCCTGGCGGTGTGTCAGCCAAGTATTTTTCAACGCCCGAAAGCCGACCCAATCCCCCAAGCAGAACTCGGTCAAACTGTGGGAGGGGGCTTGCTCCCGATGGCGGTGGGTCAGTCAATTCATGTATCAACTGTAAAACTGCTATCGGGAGCAAGCCCCCTCCCACAAAAAGCAAAAATCTGCTGTGTACTCCACACCCGTTTTTGATCTGCTTTAGCCTTGGATAATGGCGCAAAGCTAGCATTCATTGGGGTCTGCAAATCATTCCTTTGGCTGATTTAGCTGAAACATAACGTCTCTAAAGTGAGGTGCTTCAAGCCAAGACGTGCCGTCATAAAAAGGGATTCCTATGTTGCAGACCCGTGTTATCCCGCCCGCCGAAGGCGCTTACCAATGCCCGCTGTTGATTAAACGCCTGCTGATGTCCGGGGCCCGCTACGAGAAAACCCGTGAAATCGTCTACCGCGACAAACTGCGCTACTCCTACCCGACACTGATCGAGCGGGTTGCCCGCTTGGCCAATGTGCTGACCGAAGCCGGGGTCAAGGCCGGTGACACCGTGGCGGTGATGGACTGGGACAGCCACCGCTACCTGGAATGCATGTTCGCCATCCCGATGATTGGCGCAGTGGTCCATACCATCAACGTGCGCCTGTCACCGGAACAAATCCTCTACACCATGAACCACGCCGAAGACCGCTTTGTGCTGGTTAACAGCGAGTTCGCAGGGCTCTACCAAGCCATCGCCGGGCAATTGACCACGGTGGACAAAACCCTGCTGCTGACCGACGCCGACTCCAACACCTGCGAGCTGCCCAACCTGGTCGGCGAATATGAAACCCTGCTGGCGGCCGCCAGCCCGCAGTACGACTTTCAGGATTTCGACGAAAACTCGGTCGCCACCACCTTCTATACCACCGGCACCACCGGCAATCCCAAGGGCGTGTACTTCACCCATCGCCAACTGGTGCTGCACACCCTCGGCGTGGCGACCATCATGGGCAGCATCGACAGCGTGCGTCTGTTGGGCACCAACGATGTGTACATGCCGATCACGCCGATGTTCCACGTGCATGCCTGGGGCCTGCCGTATGTGGCGACCATGCTCGGTTTGAAACAGGTTTACCCCGGCCGCTACGACCCGGAATACCTGGTGGAGTTGTGGCGCAAGGAAAAGGTCACGTTCTCTCATTGCGTGCCGACCATCCTGCAAATGTTGCTCAACGCCAAGGCTGCGCAAGACGTCGACTTTGGCGGCTGGAAAATCGTCATCGGCGGCAGCGCGCTAAACCGCTCGTTGTATGAAGCGTCCAAGGCGCGTGGCATTCAATTGACCGCCGCTTACGGCATGTCCGAGACCGGGCCGTTGGTGTCCTGCGCCCACCTCAACGAAGAACTGCTGGCCGGCACCGAAGACGAACGCACCAGTTACCGCATCAAGGCCGGCGTGCCGGGGCCCTTGGTGGAAGCGGCGATTGTCGATGGCGACGGTCACTTCCTGCCCGCCGATGGCGAGTCTCAAGGCGAGTTGGTGTTGCGTGCGCCCTGGCTTACCGAAGGTTATTACAAAGAGCCGCAAAAGAGCGCCGAGTTGTGGGCCGGTGGCTGGATGCACACGGGCGATGTGGCCACCCTCGATGCCTTTGGCGTGATCGATATTCGCGACCGCATCAAGGACGTGATCAAGACCGGCGGCGAATGGATCTCTTCACTGGCCCTCGAAGACCTGGTCAGCCGCCACCCGGCGGTACGCGAAGTAGCGGTGGTGGGCATCGCCGACCCGCAATGGGGCGAGCGCCCGTTTGCGTTGCTGGTGCTGCGTGATGGCCACGTGATAGGTGCTCGCGAGCTTAAAGAACACCTCAAGCCGTTTGTCGAACTGGGCCATTTGAGCAAGTGGGCGATTCCAAGCCAGATCGCCGTTGTTACTGAAATTCCCAAGACCAGTGTAGGAAAACTCGACAAAAAACGTATCCGTATCGACATCATTGAATGGCAGGCCAACAACAGCACGTTCCTCTCCACCCTTTGAAACACTGCAGCGTGCCCTTTTGGGCACGCACTGCTCTATCTCGCGCCTTCACTTGTGATTTTAAAATTTTCAGCCATCCTTCTCGCGTCGACCTTCGTCGGCGTGGCGAAAGGGCTGTGGCAGACGGGTTGGTGATGCAAATCACACTTTAGAGGGATCAAGCGGTACCCCCTGCTGGCTATAGTCCCAACCAGAGTTTTGCAAGGATGTTGCGCTTCGGGCCATGGGGGCCTGGTTGCCGAGCGGCATTGGAATAGTTGTATTCCGGCCGTTACATGCATCCAAGAAGCAAGAACTCACTGCCATAACAATAATGCACATGGAGTAGCGTCGATGACCTCAGTAAACCAGTTCTGGCGCCGGGCAAAACTGCCCCTGGCCGTCAGTCTCGCTTCTACGCTCGCCGGGCCCGCATTCGGCGTCAGTTTTAATATCGGTGAAATCGAAGGCAGCTTCGACTCATCCCTGTCGGTGGGGGCGAGTTGGTCGACTGCCGGTCGGAATAAAGACCTGATCGGTGCCAACAACGGCGGCAAGGGGTTATCGCAAACGTCTGATGACGGTCACTTGAACTTCGACAAGGGTGATTCCTTCTCAAAGATCTTCAAGGGTATCCATGACCTTGAATTGAAATACGGTGACACCGGCGTGTTCGTGCGTGGCAAGTACTGGTATGACTTCGCGCTTCAAAACGAAGACCTGGATTTCAAAAACGTCAGCAACAACAACCGCAAAGAGGGCGCCAAGTCCTCTGGCGGGCAGATTCTTGATGCGTTCGTCTACCACAACTACAGCATCGCCGATCAGCCGGGTAACGTGCGGTTCGGCAAACAAGTGGTGAGCTGGGGTGAAAGTACGTTCATTGGTGGCGGTATCAACTCCATCAACCCAATCGATGTGTCCGCATTCCGTCGTCCGGGCGCCGAGATCAAGGAAGGCTTGATTCCGGTCAACATGTTCTATGTGTCGCAGACCCTCACCGACAACTTGTCGGCCGAGGCGTTTTATCAGTTGGAATGGGACCAGACCGTAACGGATAACTGCGGTACGTTCTTTTCACAGCCCGACATCGTTTCCGACGGTTGCTCCAACAACCTTAGAGTGTTGAATAAACGCTCGACTATCCCGGCGGCATTTTTGCCGGCACTGGCAGCACGCGGGGTTGATATAAACAATGAAGGTGTTCTGGTGCGACGCGGCGCTGACCGTGACGCGCGTGACAGCGGCCAGTGGGGCGGTGCGCTGCACTACAATTTCGAACCGCTCGACACCGAGTTCGGCGCGTTTTTCATGAACTATCACAGCCGCGCGCCGATTTTCAGCGCACAGGGCGCTTCCCGCGCTGCGTTCGCCAGCGCCGCGCAATTAGGCCAATTAGCGCCGCTGGTGGTGGCGGGTAACTCCAACTACTTCATCGAATACCCTGAAGATATTCGCCTGTACGGCTTGAGCTTTTCCACGACCTTGCCCACAGGCACCGCGTGGAGCGGTGAGTTGAGCTATCGCCCGAACGCGCCGGTACAACTGAACTCAACCGACATTCTGTTTGCGGGCGTGAAACCGCTTGGCGGCCCGGTATTGGGCAATGCTTCGTTGCTCAACGGCGTCCCTGGCCAAGACTTGCACGGCTATCGTCGTAAGGAAATCACCCAGTTCCAAACCACGTTTACGCACTTCTTCGACCAAGTGATGGGCGCTACTCGCCTGACACTGGTAGGTGAAGTCGGCGTGACCCATGTGGGCGGTTTGGAAAGCAAGTCTGACGTTCGTTACGGGCGTGACCCGGTGTTTGGCCCAGGCACTTTGCCGAATGGCGCGTGTGCTGCGTTGAACACCTCCACCGCTAACGGTGCGGGCCTTCCCAATTCCAATGGGCTGAACACCAACTGCAATAACGATGGCTTCACCACGGCAACTTCCTGGGGCTATCGCAGCCGTGCCATCTGGGAATACCCGGATGTGTTTGCCGGTGTAAACCTTAAGCCCAACGTTGCATGGTCCCACGACGTCAAAGGCTACTCGCCAGGCCCTGGCGGCAACTTTGAAGAGGGCCGCAAGGCCGTCAGCATGGGCGTCGACGCCGAATACCAGAACACCTACACCGTTAGCCTGAACTACACCAACTTCTTTGGTGGCAAGTTCACCACCGTGGATGACCGTGACTTCATCGCTTTGAGCGCCGGTGTGAACTTCTAAGCACACTCTTTTCAAGCTGTATGTTTTCAGGAAGAGCCAGACTATGAAAATAACTAAAAATCTGTTGCAGGTGAGTGTGCTGGGGTTGTCGATCATGGCGGGCAGTGTGATGGCCGCCGTCTCGGCCGATGAAGCCGCAAAACTGGGCACCAGCTTGACCCCGATGGGCGCCGAAATGGCCGGTAACGCGGCAGGCACCATTCCTAAATGGTCGCCGCTGCCAACCAACGCTGGCGCGGTGGACGCGCGTGGTTTCCTGGCCAACCCGTATGCCAGCGAACAGCCGCAATTCATCATCACCGCGAAGAACGTGGAGCAGTACAAAGACAAGCTGGCGCCGGGGCAGTACGCGATGTTCAAGCGTTACCCGGACACCTTCAAAATGCCGGTGTACCCAAGCCATCGCGGCGCCACGGTGCCGGCTGATGTGTTTGCCGCCATCAAGAAAAACGCCACCACCACCAACCTGGTGTCGGGCGGTAACGGCCTGGAAAACTTCGAAACCGCCGTACCGTTCCCGATTCCGAAAACCGGTGTGGAAGTGATCTGGAACCACATCACGCGTTACCGCGGCGGCAGCGTGACGCGCCTGGTGACCCAGGCCACGCCACAAACCAACGGCTCGTTCAGCTTGGTGTACTTTCGCGATCAGTTCGTGTTCCGCGACAAAATGAAGGACTTCGATCCAAAAAATCCGGGCAACGTGCTGTTTTACTTCAAGCAGCAAGTGACCGCGCCAGCGCGTCTGGCCGGTGGCGTGCTGCTGGTGCATGAAACCCTGGACCAGGTTAAAGAGCCGCGCTCTGCCTGGGTTTACAACGCCGGGCAGCGCCGGGTACGGCGCGCGCCGCAAGTGTCGTATGACGGCCCGGGCACCGCCGCCGATGGCCTGCGTACTTCGGATAACCTTGACATGTATAACGGCGCTCCAGACCGTTATGACTGGAAGCTGGAAGGTAAAAAAGAGATCTATATCGCGTCCAACAGCTACAAGATCGATGACCCGAAGCTTAAGTACGCAGACATCATCAAGGCGGGCCACATAAACCAGGACCTGGCACGTTATGAACTGCGCCGCGTTTGGCATGTGGTTGCGACCTTGAAGGAAGGTCAGCGTCACATTTACGCCAAGCGTGACTTCTTTATCGACGAAGATACCTGGCAAGCGGCGGTGATCGATCATTACGATGGCCGTGGCCAGTTGTGGCGCGTTGCTGAAGCGCATGCCGAGAACTATTACGATAAACAAGTACCTTGGTACGCGATCGAAACCCTGTACGACCTGCAGTCTGGCCGTTACTTGGCATTGGGCATGAAGAACGAGGAGAAGCAGGCGTATGACTTTGGTTTTACCGCGACTACCAGCGACTTTACCCCTGCAGCATTGCGCCAGGACGGGGTTCGCTAAGCCGAACTAGCGAGTGTTCACCTGTGCGAGGCGCTACTGCACTTTGACGTAGCGCTGTCGCGCAGCAAACGGGCTTGCGGGCGGCCATCGTGGTTTAACGCGGCGCTTCTCAGATCAAAAGCACGGCGGCCTGAAAGCCGACCTGAGTGGTTGAAGCAGATCAACAGCGCTTTTGTGGGAGCGGGCTTGCTCGCGATTGCGGTGTGTCAGTTGAAAAGTACTTATCTGATATACCGC